>NZ_JBEZNW010000021.1:0-132563 GCF_040653355.1 Streptomyces sp. NPDC047971
GCGCGCCCGGGGGGCGCCGCCCCCGCGGGCGGCCCCCCCCCCCCCCCCACGTCGAGCGGGCGCGTCAGCCCAGCTTCGACGGGTCCATCACCTGGTCGGCCGGCGGTGCGGTGGCCGTGACGGGCTTGCCGAAGTCGGAGAAGACGAGCGTGCCGGGCTCCTTGCCGCCGGCCTCGACCGTCTTGAGGACGTAGGGCTCGCCCTCCTTGGCGATGTACCAGGTGAGCGTCTCGCCGTTGCCCTTGTTCTTGGTCAGGGTGACGGCGGGAAGGCCGTCGACCTCGGCGTCGGCGCCCTTGGTCATGCCCTTCCGCTCGGACTTGTCCTTGTCCATCTCCTTGATCAGGCTGTTGAGGTCGCACATGTCGGCCAGCTCGCCCGCGTTCCCGTCGGACATCTTCATCCAGCGGCCCTTGAGGAGCTCGGCCATGGCGTCGCCCTCCTCGGCCGGGGCGCCCTCGCTCTTGGCCATGCTCTGCCAGAACTTGTCGTCGCCCTTCATGTACATGACCTTGTTGGCCTGCAGGAGGTCCGCGGTGGCTCCGTCGATGGTCATCTTGCCGACGCAGGCGCTCTTGTCGTCGACCGCGAGGTCGATCTTCATCTGCTGACCGTCGGCCTTGCCGTCGCCGATCATGCGCAGCGAGGGCGCGCCCTTCATGGCCGTCACGGCCCGGTCCGCGATCGCGTCGGCGTCGAGGCCCTTGAAGGGGTCGACGGGAGCCTGGGTCGTGGTGGCGGACGCCGCAGGCTCCTTCTTGTCCCCGTCGGCCTTGGTGTCGCCGCCCTTGGAACAGCCCGTCACACCCGCGACGGCGGCCGCGCAGACCATCGTCGCGACCCAGATCTTCCTGTTGGCCCGCATTTTGCTCTCCTAGTGGTTTCTCTTGACCCCCGGGACAGTCCGACTCCTGTGAGGTCCCTGTGGATGCACGGCGAAGGGGGTGACCTCCGACACGTCGCTCCGGGGACACCGAAGCGGACGGGCTACTCGACGATGTGGCGGCCCTCGGGCTGGGCGCTGCAGGAGGCCCGGAAGGCGCAGTGGGCACAGTGCTGGCCCGTGGTGGGGGTGAATCGCTCGTCGAGGACGCGGCCGGCGGCCGTGGCCAGGAGGTCGCCGACCCACTCCCCCGCGAGGGGTTCCTGTGCCTGGACCTTCGGGAGGGCCTCGCCGCCCTCCTTCTTGGGGGCGGCCTGGCGCAGCTGTACGAGTTCGGCACCGCCGGGGTCGGGGCGGTGGCCGTCGAAGACCTCGTCCAGGGCCCCTTCGCGTACCGCGAGCTGGTACACGGCGAGCTGGGGGTGGTGGGCGACCTCGTCCCTGGTCGGAGCGGACTTGCCGGTCTTGAAGTCGACGACGTAGGCGCGGCCGTGTTCGTCCGTCTCGACGCGGTCCATGGAGCCGCGGATCCGGACCTCGTACGCGCCGGCTTCGAGGGTCACGTCGAAGTCGTGCTCGGTGGCGGCGGGGGTTCGGCCGCCGCGGTCCATGACGTGCCAGCGCAGGAAGCGTTCCAGCGCCACGCGCGCGTGCTCCTTCTCCTGTGCGGACTTCCAGGGGGCGTCGAAGGCGAGGCCGTCCCAGACCGAGTCCAGACGGGCCATGAGGACGTCGAGGTCGGCGGGCGTGCGGCCGGAGGCGACCTCGTCGGCGAGGACGTGGACGACGTTGCCGAAGCCCTGCGCGGCGGTGGCGGGGGCGTCGGCCTTGACCTCGCGGCCCAGGAACCACTGCAGGGCGCAGGTGTTGGCGAGCTGGTCGAGGGCGGAGCCGGAGAGGGCGACGGGGTGGGCGCGGTCGCGGAGCGGGACCCGGCTGCGGGTGGGCTCGAACAGGCCCCACCAGCGGTCCGGGTGGGCGGCCGGCACCAGCGGCTGGCCCTCGTCGTCGGTGAGCGCGGCGAGCCGGGCGAGCCGCTGGGCGGCGGCGTCGCGGAGCGCGTCGGAGGCGGCCGGGTCGACGGTGGTGGCGCGCAGTTCGGCGACGAGCGCGGCGACGGCGAGCGGGCGGCGGGGGCGGCCCGGGACGTCCTTGGGCTCGGTGCCCAGTTCGGTGAGGAAGCGGGAGGGCTGGTCGCCGTCGTCGGCGGGGGCCTTGACGGCGGTGACGACGAGCCGGTCGCGGGCGCGGGTGGCGGCGACGTAGAAGAGGCGGCGCTCCTCGGCCAGGAGGGCGCCGGGGGTGAGGGGTTCGGCGAGTCCGTCGCGTCCGATGCGGTCGGCTTCGAGGAGGGAGCCGCGGCGGCGCAGATCGGGCCAGAGGCCCTCCTGGACGCCGGCGACGACGACGAGGCTCCATTCGAGGCCCTTGGCGCGGTGGGCGGTCATCAGGCGCACGGCGTCGGGCCGGGTCTGGCGCTGGGAGAGGGTGTCGGCGGCGATGTCCTGGGCGTCGAGCTCTTCGAGGAAGTTCAGGGCGCCGCGGCCGCCGACACGGTCCTCGGCGCGAGCGGCGGCCTCGAAGAGGGCGCAGACGGCGTCGAGGTCACGGTCGGCGTTCCGGCCGGCCGGGCCGCCGCGCAGGGCCGCGCGCTCCAGCCGGCCGGGCCAGGGGGTGCCGTTCCACAGCAGCCAGAGGGCTTCCTCGGCCGTACCGCCCGAGGCGAGGCGGTTGCGGGCCTGACGGAGCAGCTCGCCGAGCCGCTTGGCTCCGCGGGCGTACGACTGGTCGTGCGCGACGAGCCGCTCGGGCTCGGCGAGCGCACGGGCGAGGAGTACGTCGGAGGGCGGCGGCACCTGGTTGCCGCCGGCCCGCTCCTCGTCGCGCAGGGCACGGCCGAGACGGCGCAGATCGGCGGGGTCCATGCCGGCGAGGGGCGAGGCGAGCAGGGTGAGCGCGGTCTCGGTGTCGAGCCACGCCGCGGCGCCCGCCGCACCCGCCTCGTCGTCGTCCGTCCGCGCGCCGCCCTCACCGGCCTGGTCGGCCGCGACGGCTTGATCGGCTGAAGCGGCGGCTGCGGCGGCTGCGGCGACGTCGTCGCCCCGGTCGGCCGCGACGACTGGGTCGACTGGGTCGACTGGGTCGACTGCGGCAGCCTCGTGGACCTCGTTGGCCTCGGCGTCCTGGCCGGCCGCGACGGCTCGGTCGACTGCGGCGGCCTCGTGGACCTCGTTGGCCTCGCCGCCCTCGTCGGTCGCGACAGCTCGGTCGGCCGCGACGGCTCGGTCGACTGCGGCAGCCTCGTCACCTTGGTCGGCCGCAACAGCGTGGTCAGCGACGGCGACCTCGTCGACGACGGCGGTCGCGGGGGAGCCGGCCGACCTCCCGTCCTCCTCGCCGGCCGCGTCCGGGGTCGCCGCCGCGCGCAGGGCGAGCAGCAGCGGGGTCACCGCCGGTTCGTGGCGGAGGGGGGTGTCGGCGGTGTCGGTCTCCAGGGGGACACCGGCCGAGGTGAGGGCTCGGCGGAGCCCCGGGACGGTGGTGCCCGCGCGGACCAGGACGGCCATGTCCTGCCAGGGGACCCCGTCCTCCAGGTGGGCCCGGCGCAGGAGGTCGGCGATGTTGTCGGACTCGGTGGAGGCCGTGGGATACGTGTACACCTCGACCCGGCCGCCCCCGCGCGACGCCACCGGCTCGCGGTGGGCGCGGACCTTCTCGCCGGGCAGGCGCGGCAGCGGCATCCGCCGGGTGAGTTCCCGCGTCGCGGCGAGCAGGCCCGCGCCCGAGCGGCGGGAGCCCGTCAGGACCCGGACGTCCGAGGGCCGGCCGTCGAGCCGCCGGAAGGTGTCGGGGAAGTCGAGGATGCCGTTCACGTCGGCACCCCGGAACGCGTAGATCGACTGGTCCGGGTCGCCGAAGGCGACCACCGTGCGGCCGCCCCCCGCCAGCGCGCGCAGCAGCCGCACCTGGGCCGGGTCGGTGTCCTGGTACTCGTCCACGAACACGGCGTCGTAGTCGGGCAGCGTCACGCTCTCCGACAGCAGCACCGCCCGGTGCACGAGCTCCGTGTAGTCGAGCACTCCCTGCAGGTCCAGGACGTCCAGGTACTCCGCCAGGAAGCCGGCCGCCGCCCCCCAGTCCGGGCGCCCCACCCGCTGGGCGAACTCGGCCAGCGCCCGCGGCCCGAGCCCCAGCTCGCGCGAGCGCGCGAGGACGGCCCGTACCTCGTCGGCGAAACCGCGCGTCGTCAGACAGGCGCGCAGCTCGTCGGGCCACCGGATGCCCGCGAGCCCCGCCTTCTCCAGGTCGATCTGGCCAGCGAGCAGTTCCCGTACGAACAGGTCCTGCTCCGGTCCCGACAGCAGCCGCAGCGGCTCGGCGAAGAGTTCCGCGTCCTGGTGGGCGCGGATCAGGGCGTAGCAGTACGAATGGAAGGTCGTCGCCTGCGGTGGCCGCGGGCCGCCCGCCCGGTGCCCACCGCCCGTGCCGGGGAGCGCGCCGATCCGCGCCGCCATCCGGTCCCGCAGCTCCACGGCGGCCTTGCGGCTGAAGGTGAGGACGAGGATCCGCTCCGGGTCGGTCCCCTTCTCGATCCGGGCGGCGACCGCCTCCACCAGCGTCGTGGTCTTGCCGGTGCCCGGTCCCGCGAGGACGAGCAGCGGTCCGCCCGTGTGGTCAACCACTTCCCGCTGCGCTGCGTCCAGCAGAGGGGGTTCCACCTGGGCCGGGGCGGTGCGCACCAGACGGTACGCGCCCGTGGTCCGCCCCTGGTACGGCGTGCGCCGGGTGGTGGAGGAGGAACTCACGTGGATCGACCGGTCCTGAGCGAAGAGGTGGAGAGGTGTACGGGGCGAACGACGACGTTACGGGAAACGGAGGGCGTCCGAGCCGCACTCCGTACCCGCCTCGGTGCCTTCGGCGGGCCGCCCGGCCCGGCCGGCGGTGGGCAGAGCCGTCAGGTGTGAGTTCCCGCACGCGGATCCCGGTGGGCGCCGTCCACGCCGTCCCACCGCGCGCGCCGCATGTCGATCTTCGGCACGTGCCCCTCGGCGCCGCGCCCGGCCTGGCGCAGTGGGGTGCCCTCGTCCCGGTAGTGCCCGAGGGCGCGCAGCTCGTGACCGGGCAGCAGCGTGCCGTCGGAGCGCACCACGCGCCACCACGGCACGGCCCCGCCGTACAGGGCCATCACTCGGCCGACCTGGCGCGGGCCGCCGTCGCCGAGCCATTCGGCGACGTCTCCGTAGGTCATCACCCGGCCCGGCGGGATCAGCTCGGCGACTTCAAGGACCCGCTCCGCGTACTCCGGAAGCTCCTCCACGCTCATCCGCCCCATCCTGCCTCACCCCACCGACAACGCCCTGATGCCTCCGTCGGGCGCCGCTTCGTGCCACCATCGTCCGGGCGGTGACTGGTGATACGAGATCAAGAGCGACAAGACGACCAAGAAGAACAACAATTCGAAAAGCAGGACGCGTCGCACGACGAGCACGCGGCACAAGCAGAGACGGACACGGTGATGGGGTACGACGCTCGGCCTCCTGAGGAGGGGGGTCACCCCGACCTGCCCTCGCCCGAAGGGGAGCCGAACGAGCAGGTCTCGCAGGACGAGCCGCTGCTCGCCGCCCGTGTGCACCGCCCGTCCGACCTGATGAGGCTGCTCGTCGGCGTCCTCGCGATCGCCCTCGTCATCGCCATCGCCGCCTTCGCCCACGGCACCACCTCAGGTCTTGAGCAGGACATCAACAAGGGCGCAGGCGGCGCACCCGACGTCTTCGTCAAGATCGCCGGTCTGGTCTCCAGCATCGCCGTGCTGCTCGTACCGGTGGCCTTCGCCATCGAGCGGCTGATCAAACGGGACGGTCTGCGGATCGCCGACGGCGTCCTCGCCGCCGTGCTCGCCCACGGCGTCACCCTCGCCACCGACCTCTGGGTCGCCAAGGCGGCGCCCGGCACCATCCAGGATGCCCTGACCCAGCCCGCCTCCGGCGGAGGGCTCACCGACCCGGTCCACAACTACCTCGCGCCGGTCATCGCGTACATGACCGCCGTCGGCATGGCCCGCCGTCCGCGCTGGCGGGTGAGCCTGTGGGCGGTGCTGCTGCTCGACGCGTTCACGATGCTGGTCGCCGGGTACACCACCGCGTTCTCGATCATCCTGACCGTCCTGATCGGCTGGACCGTGGCGTACGGAACGCTGTACGCGGTCGGCTCCCCCAACGTCCGTCCCACCGGGCAGACGCTCCTGGCCGGTCTGCGCCGGGTCGGATTCCGGCCGGTCACGGCGCTGCGCGCCGAGGGCGCGGGCGTGCCCGACTCGACCGACGGCAGCGACCGCGGCCGTCGCTACATCGTCACGCTGGAGGACGGGCCGCCGCTCGACGTCACCGTCGTGGACCGGGAGCAGCAGGCACACGGCTTCTTCTACCGGGTCTGGCGCAGGATCACCCTGCGTGCGATCACCACCCGCCGGTCGATCGTCTCGCTGCGCCAGGCGCTGGAGCAGGAGGCCCTCCTCGCGTACGCGGCGATCGCCGCCGGGGCCAACGCGCCGAAGCTGATCGCCACCTCCGAGCTGGGTCCGGACGCCGTGATGCTCGTGTACGAGCACCTGGGCGGCCGGACCCTGGACTCGCTGGACGACAAGGAGATCACCGACGATCTCGTGCGCAGCGCCTGGCGGCAGGTGAAGGCGCTGCAGTCGCGCCGGATCGCGCACCGCAGGCTCGCCGGAGACGCGATTCTGGTGGATCGTTCCGGCAAGGTGATCCTGACCGATCTGCGGGGCGGTGAGATCGCCGCGGGCGACCTGATCCTGCGGATGGACATCGCGCAGCTCCTCACCACCCTCGGCCTGCGGGTCGGGGCCGAGCGTGCGGTGGCCGGGGCCGTGGCCGTGCTCGGCCCGGACGCGATCGCCGACTGTCTCCCGCTGCTCCAGCCGATCGCGCTGAGCCGCTCCACGCGGGCGACGCTGCGGAGGCTGGCGCGCGAGCGCTCCCAGCGGGAGCGCGAGGCCGTGCTCGAGGCGTCGGAGGCGTCGAAGCGGGCCCGGGCCGAGGCCGCGGCGGCCGCCGGGGGCACCACGGACCTGAAACCGGACCGCAAGTCCGACCGGAAGATCGAGAAGGCGGAGAAACAGGCGGAGAAGCGGGCCCTGGACGAGGCGCTCGACGAGGCCCGCGAGGAGGATCTGCTGGCGCAGATCCGCCAGCAGGTGCTGCTGATCCGGCCCCAGGCGCCCGTCGAGCCGGTCCGCCTGGAGCGGATCAAGCCGCGCACGCTCGTCAGTCTCATCGCCGGCGCCGTCGCCGCGTACTTCCTGCTCTCGCAGATCGCCCGGACTCCGCTGTCCACCATCAGCTCGGCGGACTGGCGGTGGGTGGCGGCCGCGGTGCTCTTCTCGGCGCTCAGCTACATCGCCGCCGCGATGAGCCTGCTCGGCTTCGTACCGGAGCGGGTCGGGTTCTGGCGGACGGTGATCGCGCAGGTGGCCGGGTCGTTCGTGAAGATCGTCGCCCCGGCGGCGGTCGGCGGTGTCGCGCTGAACACCCGCTTCCTCCAGCGCTCGGGAGTGCGGCCGGGGCTCGCGGTCGCGAGCGTCGGCGCGTCGCAGCTCTTCGGGCTCGGCGCGCACATCCTGCTGCTGCTGGCCTTCGGCTATCTGACGGGTACGGAGAAGTCGCAGTCGTTCACCCCGTCCAGGACGGTGATCGCCGGTCTGCTGACCGTGGCGGTCCTGGTCCTGGTGGTCACCGCGATCCCCTTCATGCGCAAGTTCGTCTCGACGCGGCTGCGGTCGCTGTTCGCGGGTGTCGTGCCACGCATGCTGGACGTGCTCCAGAGGCCGCTGAAGCTGCTCACGGGCATCGGCGGGATGCTGCTCCTGACCGGTGTGTTCGTGCTCTGTCTGGACGCCTCGATCCGCGCGTTCGGGCACGACAGCCAGGGACTCAGCTACGCCAGCGTGGCGGTCGTCTTCCTCGCCGGCAACGCGCTCGGCTCGGCGGCGCCGACACCGGGCGGTGTGGGCGCGGTCGAGACCGCGCTGACGCTCGGTCTGGTCGCGGTCGGCCTCCCCATCGAGGTCGCGACCCCGGCGGTGCTGCTGTACCGACTGCTGACCCTGTGGCTGCCGGTACTGCCGGGGTGGCTGTGCTTCAACTGGCTGACGAAGCGGGGCGCGCTCTAAGCGCCGGGGCGCCCTTCCCCGCGAGGGGCGACGCCGTGCGACCGATGCCGGCCGTGCGGCGGGGGCGCGCTTCCCCGCGACCGCCGTGCGACGGTCCGCGACCCCGGCGGGGGCTCCCTCGTGACACCCGTGTGGGTGCCCGCCCGCGCGGGGTGGGTTCGTTCGGCTCACGATGGATGCATGCCGATCTCCGCCGCGCAGCGTGCCGCCCTGCTCATCGCGACCACCATGGTGCTCGCCGTGGGCGCCGCCGGATGTTCGGACAGTGGCGGCACGGCCTCCGACTCGCCCACCGACCTCGCCGGGTTCGCCACCCAGAACCTGGAGTGGGCCCCCTGTCCGCCCCCGTCCGCCGCGGAGGGCGGCGGACCGGCGCCCTCCCCGCTGCCCGGCGGGACCCCCTGGGAGTGCTCCTTCATGGAGGCACCGCTCGACTACGACGACCCCGGGGGCGAGACCATCGAGCTGGCCCTGATCCGCGCCCGGACCAGCAACCCCGACCAGCGGATCGGCTCCATGATCTACAACTTCGGCGGCCCGGGCGGCTCCGGCGTCACCGGACTGCCGTCGTTCGCCCCGGACTACGAGAAGCTCCGCACCCGCTACGACCTCGTCTCCTTCGACCCCCGCGGCGTCGGCCGCAGCGCGGACGTCCAGTGCCTGACCGACAAGGAGCTGGACGCCTACTACGCGATGGACTTCACCCCGGACGACGCCGCCGAGGAGCGGACCATGTCCGACGGGCAGAAGAAGTACGCCGCCGGCTGCGAGAACGAGTCCGGCACCGTCCTCCCCCACGTCGGCACCGAGAACGCGGCCCGCGACATGGACCTGATGCGCCAGGTCCTCGGCGACGACAAGCTCCACTACTTCGGCATCTCGTACGGCACACAGCTGGGCGGCGTCTACGCCCACCTGTTCCCGAAGAACGTCGGCCGTGCCCTCTTCGACGCGGTCGTCGACCCGAACTCCGGCACGGAGGCGGGAGCGCTCGGCCAGGCTCAGGGCTTCCAGCTCGCCCTCGACAACTTCGCCAAGGACTGCGTGGCCCGTGGCGACGCCTGCACGCTGCCCGGCTCGACGGCCGCCGAGATCGAGGGATTCATCATCAACCTCCTCGACGAGCTCGACGAGAACCCGATCCCCGGGATCGGGGACCGCAAGCTCACCCAGACGCAGGCCACCAACGGCATCGCGCAGGCGCTGTACTCCAAGGAGTTCTGGCAGTACCTGGAGCAGGGGCTCGACTCGGCCGAGGGTGGCGACGGCGGGCTGCTCCTCGCCCTCTCCGACTCCATGAACGGCCGGGACCAGAACGGCAGCTACAGCAACATCCAGGCGGCGAACGCGGCCATCAACTGCGTGGACTTCGAGGAGCGCTACACCCTCGGCCAGGCCAAGGAACGGCTCCCGGAGTTCCAGAAGGTCTCCCCGGTCTTCGGTGACTACATGGGCTGGGCCCTGTCGGGCTGCTCCCAGTGGCCCGTCCCGGGCGCCTGGGAGCACCCCGACGTCTCCGCGCCCGGCTCCGCCCCGATCCTGGTGCTCGGCACGACGGGCGACCCGGCAACCCCGTACGCGGGCACCCGGGCGATGGTGGACGCGCTCGGCGAGGGCGTGGGCGTGGAGCTGACGTTCGAGGGCGAGGGGCACGGCGCGTACAACGGCGGCAACGCGTGCGTGCAGAACACCGTCAACGCGTACTTCCTCGAGGGGAAGGTCCCCGCGTCCGGGACGGTCTGCAAGTAGCCCGGCCGACCCCTAGGATGGCGGTTTCGGTCCGGATCATGGGGGTTGTCTTGTCCACACGGATACGAGTGGCGGTCCTTGCCGTCACCGGGTTGCTGATCGCGGGCTGCACGAGCACCGCGGGCCCCGCCGACACCCCCCGGAGCAGCGGCAAGACCCCGCCCAGCGCGGACGCGAAGCCGTCGAAGGACGCCGAACTCCCCGCCTCTCTCACCGGGCAACGCCCCGGCTGGAAGCCCTGCGCCGCCCCGGAGGGCGGCGAGGAGCCCGGTGCCGACTGGCGCTGCGCGCAGGTGCGGGTCCCGCTCGACTACACGCGGCCCGAGGGCGAGACGATCCCGATCGCGCTGATCCGCAAGGAGGCCCGCGACAAGAACCGGCGGATCGGCTCCCTCCTCTTCAACTTCGGCGGCCCGGGCGCCTCCGGGGTCGAGATCCTCCCCCGCGCGGCCCAGGAGTACAGCGGGCTGAACCGCCGCTACGACCTGGTCGGCTTCGACCCCCGCGGCGTCCGGCAGAGCGCCGGCGTCGTGTGCCGGGACGACAAGGAGCTGGCCGCCGCGGAGAGCGTCGACGCGACGCCGGAGACGCCTGCCGAGGAGGTCGCCTTCCATGCGGACGGCGCCGCCTTCGGCGCCGGATGCGCCCGCCGCTCGGGCAAGGTCATCCCGCACACCACCACCAGCAACACCGCCCGGGACCTGGACCTGGTCCGGCACGTCCTCGGCGACGACAAGCTGAACTACTTCGGCATCTCCTACGGGACCCAGCTCGGCGGCGCCTACGCCCACCTGTTCCCGACGCGCGTCGGCCGGACCGTCCTCGACGCGGTCGTCGACCCGACCGCCGACACCACGGGCCACGCCCGCAACCAGACCATCGGCTTCCAGCGCGCCCTGGACAACTACCTGAAGAGCACCGGCGAGGACCCGAAGCAGGGGACGGCCCGGATCACCCGTCTGCTGGAGCGACTGGACGGCGACCCGCTGCCCGTCGGCGACCGGCAGCTGACCGACGGTCTGGCGCTCACCGGCATCGCGGTCACCCTCTACTCGGAGAGCAGCTGGCCCATGCTGACCTCCGCCCTGGAGCAGGCCCGGAACCGCGACGGCGCGCAGCTGCTCGCCCTGGCCGACGCGTACAACGACCGGGACGCCTCCGGGCACTACTCGACCCAGTCCCACTCCCAGCGGGCGATCTCCTGCGCCGACTCCGCCGAGCGCAAGACCGTCGAGCAGGCGAAGGCGCTGCTGCCGGAATTCCGTGAGCTGTCGCCGGTGTTCGGCCCGTTCCTGGCCTGGGACACGGCCGGCTGGTGCGCGCAGTGGCCGGTCAAGGGCGAGCGCGTCGATCCCGACGTGAGCGCGCGCGGCGCCGGCCCGATCCTGGTCGTCGGCACGACCGGCGACCCGGCGACCCCGTACGAAGGGGCCGAGCGGATGGCGAAGGAGCTGGGCACCGGCGTCGGCGTCCTGGTCAGCAACGAGGGCGAGGGCCACGGCGCCTACGGCACGTCCCCCTGTGTGACGCGGACGGTCGACGCCTACCTCCTGGACGGCACGGTCCCGAAGTACGGCACGCGCTGCTCCTAGGGCGACGAGAAGGGGCCCGGACCTGATGTCAGGTCCGGGCCCCTTCTCGTACGGGTCTAGTAGATCGGCTTCTCGGGCTCGATCTGGTTCACCCAGCCGATGACGCCGCCGCCGACGTGCACCGCGTCCGCGAAGCCCGCGGACTTGAGCACGGCGAGGACTTCCGCACTGCGGACACCGGTCTTGCAGTGCAGGACGATCCGCTTGTCCTGCGGGAGGTCCTGGAGGGCGTTGCCCATCAGGAACTCGTTCTTCGGGATCAGTCGCGCGCCGGGGATCGAGACGATCTCGTACTCGTTGATCTCCCGGACGTCGATGATGTCGATGTTCTCGCCCTCGTCGATCCACTCCTTGAGCTGCTTGGGAGTGATCGTCGAGCCGAGCGCCGCCTCCTGGGCCTCCTCGGACACGACGCCGCAGAAGGCCTCGTAGTCGATGAGCTCGGTGACGGTCGGGTTCTCGCCGCAGACCGCGCAGTTCGGGTCCTTGCGGACCTTCACCTGGCGGTACTGCATCTCCAGGGCGTCGTAGATCATCAGCCGGCCGACCAGCGGGTCGCCCACGCCGGCCAGGACCTTGATCGCCTCGGTGACCTGGATGGAGCCGATGGACGCGCAGAGCACGCCCAGGACGCCGCCCTCGGCGCAGGACGGGACCATGCCCGGCGGCGGGGGCTCCGGGTAGAGGCAGCGGTAGCAGGGGCCGTACTCGGACCAGAAGACGGACGCCTGGCCGTCGAAGCGGTAGATCGAGCCCCAGACGTACGGCTTGTTCAGCAGCACGCACGCGTCGTTGACGAGGTAACGCGTGGCGAAGTTGTCCGTGCCGTCGACGATCAGGTCGTACTGGCTGAAGATGTCCATCACGTTCTCGGCCTCGAGCCGCTCTTCGTGGAGGATCACGTTCACGTACGGGTTGATGCCGAGCACCGAGTCCTTGGCGGACTCCGCCTTGGAGCGGCCGATGTCCGCCTGGCTGTGGATGATCTGGCGCTGCAGGTTCGACTCGTCGACCTCGTCGAACTCCACGATGCCGAGCGTGCCCACACCGGCCGCGGCCAGGTACATCAGGGCCGGCGAACCGAGGCCACCGGCGCCCACACAGAGCACCTTGGCGTTCTTCAGCCGCTTCTGCCCGTCCATCCCGACATCCGGGATGATCAGGTGGCGGGAGTACCTGCGGACCTCGTCTACGGTGAGCTCGGCAGCCGGCTCGACCAGGGGTGGCAGCGACACGGGGGCTCCGTTGGTCGGTATGTCAGTACGGTTGTTCTCCCCGTAACACTGCCACGGCCCTTCTCATTCCGAGACACCCGGTCCAATGCGCGAGACGATTTCGTCCCAGTAGCCGGGCAGAGTTTGGAATGGGTCGCTTTGTCCCGTCCGGTCCGCGTGGTCCGTGAAGAAGATCGTCCCCGCCCCCTGCCAGCGGGCGATCCGCATCGCCTCCTCCAGGTGACTGCGCGGCACCCCGTGGACGAGATGGACGAACTTCTCCGGCGGGTACTCGGCGGTCCACTCGGCCACCTGCGACCAGCGGTAGTCCGTCCACGGCCCGGAGAAGGTGACCAGCTGGTCGGCCGTCTCGGCGTATCCCGGGTACGGGTGGGTGCCGTGGCCGAGGACGAGGTGGGCCTCTCCGTCGAGGACCGCCTCCAGGGTGGCCGTGACGCGTCTCACCTCGGGCAGATCGGCCCGGTCGGTGGGACACCGGTCCAGATAGAAGCCGTCGGCCCGGTACCAGTCGAGGTAGCGGTGGGCGTCCGAGACGATCTCGCCGAACTCGCGCGAGCCGTGGCGGAGGTCCAGGTGCCCGAGGACCCGGATCCCGGCGTTCCGCAGCCGGCCCGCCGCCTCCAGGCAGTGCGGGTCGGGCCGGTCCCCCGGTCCCCCGGCGACATTGAGCACGGCCCAGTGCAGGGGGGTGCCGGGACGGGTCAGTTCGGCCCACTCGACGGGAGCGAGCAGCGGGTGGGCGTAGCCGGGGACGCCGAAGCCCAGCTCCGGCGTCTGTACGGCCCCGGTCGTGCTCGTGGTCAGATGCGACATGCCGCCTCCATCCAGATGTCGGCGAGCGACTCCTCCAGGTTGATCCTGGGGCGCCAGCCGAGCCGGTCGCGTGCGGTGCGGACGTCGGCCTGCTGCCAGCCGCCGCAGCCGTCGGGGTACGGGTAGGGCGCGGCGGCCAGTTGCTCGGCGATGGTCTCGGTGCGGGGAGCGCCGATGACGGGCCGCTGGGACGGGCCGTGCGGGCCGTCGACCTCATGCAGGGTCCCGGCGTATCCGGCGACGCGGGCCAGCACGGCGGCGGCGTCGCGCAGCCTGACCGCGCGGCCGGTGCCGATGTTGACGACTCCCTGGGCCGCGGAGAGCGAGGCCGCGTGGACGGCGCGGGCCACGTCCCGTACGTCGACGAAGTCGCGCTGCACGCCGAGGCCGCTGAGCTTCAGCTCGCCGTCGCCCGCCTGCATGGCGCGGCGCATGGCCTCGGCGAGACGGCCGAGCGGGGAGCCGGCCGGAGTGCCGGGGCCCACGGGCGAGAACACCCGGAGCACCACGGCGTCGAGCCCCGAGCCGAGGACGAGTTCGGTCGCCGCCAGCTTCGACACCCCGTAGGGGCCGCCGGGGCGGGGCACGGCGTCCTCGGCGGTGGAGGATCCGGGCTGGCTCGGGCCGTACTCAGAGGCGCAGCCGACCTGGACCAGCCGGGCGCCGCAGCCGCTGCGGCGCAGGGCCTCGCAGACGGTGGCCACGGCGACGGTGTTGTGCCGGGTCAGCTCGCGGGCGCCGCCGCGGGTGGCGCCCGCGCAGTTGACGACGACTCCGGGGTGGACGGCGTCCAGGAACCGGGTCAGGGCACCGGGGCTGCCGCCGGCGAGGTCGAACCGTACGTCGGCGTCGTCGCCCCGTCCGAGTGCGGTGAGGTGCACGGCCGGGTCGGCGAGCAGTCTGTCGGCGACGAAGCGGCCGAGGAATCCGTTGGCTCCGAGCAGCAGCACCCTCATCGTGCGGCCCCTTCGTGCCGACCGGCCGTTGCTGGGGGTTGCGAGGTCATGTCTCTTTCGTCTCCTTGGGATGGGGTCCTGCGGTGGGTGCGCCCGCGGCGTCGGCTCCGCGGGTGCGCCGGGGTTCAGGTGCCGGTGGCGGCGTGGGCCGAGGCCCGGGAGAGGGCGGCGGTGGCGTGGGCCAGCAGGCCGAGCGCCGCGGTGCCGCAGACGAGGGTGGGTACGGCGCCGGGGCCCCAGGTGTCGACGAGCGCGCGGACCGGGGCGGCGAGGAGGTCGCAGCCGGGCACGCGGCCCGCCAGGACGCTCGCGAGGGCGAGCGCCTCGGCGGCGCAGGCGGCGGCGAGGCCGCTCGCGGCGGTCTCGGGGAAGCCGTGGACGGTGAGGAGCCTGGCGAGCATGAGGAGCGCACCGAGGGCGAGGGCGCCGGGCACGAAGCCGGTCAGCCCCGACAGGCCCGCGAGGGCGGCCAGATGGAGGGCGACGGTGGCCAGCAGCAGGGGGCGGGTGCCGGCGGCGAAGTCCTCCAGGCCGCGGCTGGCGGTGAGCCGGCGGCGGGCCCGGACGGCGAAGAGCCGGGCGCACCAGGCGGCGGGGGCGACGGCGAGGGCGAGGGCGAGGAGGGGTTGGGGCGTGATCTCCCAGGGGCCGTCGGGTCCGCCGGCGAGCAGCTGCTGGAGAAGGCCGTCCCCGCCGACCGCGTACGCGAGGAGCCAGAGGGTCCAGACGCGGGCGGCGGGGACGGTGCGGCCGGCGGCGCGCAGGGGGCCTCGCCGGACGGCGACGGCGAGCGCGGCGGCCAGGCCGAGGGCCCCGGCCGCGCCGACGGCGAGGCGCACGGGCCCTTCGGTGAGGGCGAGTCCGGTGACGGTGAGGGCGGCGACGGCGCCGGGCGCGAGGGCGGCAACGGTCCACCCGGCCCAACCGGAAGGGGTGTTCCCCTCGGTCGCGGGACGCGGGGGCGCCCCGTCCTGCCGGGGCACGCGCGCGTACAGCTCCTCGGCGAGCGAGAACACGTCCCGGTGCCGGAATCGCGCCGCGGTCCGGTCGGTGACTCCGTGGGCCTCGAGTCCGGCGGCGATCTCCAGCGGATCGACGGCCCGCTCGCACAGCTCCCGGTGCCGGTGCATCAGCGCCTTGACGGGGTCGGCGGACCGCCGCCGCTGGGTCTTGGCGGCGGAACCGGGCGAGGCGGCGCCCCGGGTCGGGACCGGACCGGCGGTGGGTCCGCCCGGGACCGGACCGGCCGTGGGTCCACTCGGAACCGGACCGGCGGTGGGACCGCTCGGGACCGACCCGGCGGTGGGACCGCTCGGAACCGACCCGGCCGTGGGTCCGCCCGGGACCGACCCGGCCGTGGCTCCACTCGGAACCGACCCGGCCGTGGGTCCACTCGGAACCGGACCGGTAGCGGGACCACGTGGGGCGTCGCCCGGACCGGGCCGCGGCTCCGGGGCCGCGGCCCCCGACAGGGACGCGTCGTCCGCCCCGGGACCGCCGGCCGACCGCAGGTCGAGGTCCGTGCCGGGCCGGCGCCGGTCCCCGGGCTCCGTCGTGGCGGGCCTCGCGCCGGGCACGGTGGCGCCCGTTCCCGGCGCGGCGGGCATGCCCTCGGCCGTCCCCGGGCGGGTCCGGCGGCTCCAGCCCGGGGTCGCCGCCGGCTGCTGCCCGTCGGTCTTCACGGAGACCGTCACGGCCACGGTCAGCGCCGTCGTCTCCAGGAGCGCCTCGGCGTGGGAGTGCGAGGCGGCGGGGCCGCGCATGGGGGTGCCTCCTTCAGGCATCGGGGTCTCCCGCGACGGCGGCGCTCATGCGCCGGTCCGCCCAGGTGCCGGGGACGTACGCCTCCGCCGGGTGGGCGAAGGGGACGCCCTCGGCGTCATGGCGGCGCACCGGCGCGCGGGAGAGGAGTTCCAGGTAGATGCCGCGAAATGCCGCGAGGTTCTGTTCGACGGTGAAGAGTTCGAGCGCGCGGGCGCGGGCGGCGGCGCCCAGCCGGTGGCGGCGCTCGGGGTCGCGCAGCAGCGCGAGGCACGCGTCCGCGAGCGCCCGGGGATTGCGCGGGGGCACGACGAGCCCGGTGCCCCCGATGACCTCGACGACGGCGCCCACGTCCGTCGAGACCGTCGCCCGTGCGCAGAACATCGACTCGACCAGGCTGATCGGGAAGCCCTCGACGACGCTGGAGAGGACGACGACCGCGCCCGCCGCGTACGCCTCGGCGAGCGTCGGGGCCTCCGGTCCGCCGATCTCCTCGAAGGTGACCGGGTTCTCGCCGACCTCGTGCGCACCCGCGGCCTCGTCGGGGAAGAGCTGGGCCGCGAGCGCCCGGCAGTGCGCGAGGTACGCCGCCGCGCCGGACTCGCGCACCGGGGCGGCGATGATCCGGAGCCGGACCTCGGGCTGGGCCTTGCGCACCTCGGCGAAGGCATGCAGCAGGGCGATCAGGTCCTTGGCGGGTTCGACGCGGCCGACCCAGACGAGGGTCGCCGGGTCGCCGCTCTCCTCGTCCTCGCCGACCTCGGTGAACCGCTCGGACTCCATACCGGGGTAGACCGTGCGCAGCTTGGCCCGGTCGGCCCCGCACCTCTCCTGCCAGCGGCGCGCGTGGGTGTTGCCGGGGGTGAGGAGCGCGGCCTGCCGGTAGACCTCGGCGGCGAGCCGGCCCTGGAAGGCCGCGAGCAGAGCGCGTACGGGCGCGGCCAGCGGCCCGTCGGTGGCGGCGAGGTAGTGCGCGCGCAGCTGCACGCCGTACTCGGTGACCAGCAGCGGAGTGCCGAAGAAGCGTTTGGCCAACAGGCCGGGAAGCGCCGCCGATCCGCCGGACGCGGCGTGGCAGAGGTCGACCGCGCCGAGCCCGTCGTCGCCGTACCAGTCGAGCGACAGCGGGCGCAGCGCGCGCTCCAACCGGTCGACGAAGGCGAGGTAGTCGGGCACGGTGGCGTCGGCCACGCCCCGGCGTGCGCCGGGGGCGCGGCAGGCGTTCTCCAGCGTGCGGACCGCGAGTTCGGAGCGGAGGGCCGCGTAGAGACCGCCCCGCTCGCGGGCGAGTTCGGCCAGTCCGTAGAGACCGTCGGCGAAGGCGCGCTCCGCCGTCGCGTCGGCCTCGGCGCAGATCCCGGTCGCGAGCGCCCCGAAATGGCCGGCGAAGGATCTCCGTTCGCGTCGGCCGTAGGTGTGGCCGTCGTCCTCGGGGGCCCAGAGCGGGGCCGTGCGGACGCGCCGGACCTGCGGGGGCAGGTCGACCCAGCCGGCCTCCTCCTGCCGGGCGCTGCGGCTGAGGGCGTACAGGTCGAAGTCGTGCGACGCGAGCCCGCGCACGAGCCGGTCGCACCAGAGCCTGGACTCACCCGTGGCGTACGGGTAGCCACCCTCCGTGAGCAGTCCGATCCGCATGGCGTACACCCCCGATCTCCCTTGCCTGGCGGCGCCGTGGCTCGGCGACTCGCAGCGGGAAGAACGTAAGCGGAGAGAGTGGTGGCGCGACGGACGGTTGTCCGTCGCGCCACCGGAAGGGGTGAATGCACGTAACTTTCCCACCACGGTCGCGTTCCGTCGCGGTACGGGGTGTCGTGCGTACGGAGAGTCAGGCCGCGGCCGGCTCCCGGCGCCGTTCGCGGCGGGCCGTCACGAGGACATGCCCGTCCCGCGATTCGGGCACGGCCGACCGGCTCCGTGAACCGGTCGACCCGTCAACCGCCGGGATGCACCCAGGGGTTGGGGCGGCACTTGATGCCGTCGATGTCCAGGGACTTGGTCTGCTGCTGCATCACGGGGGCGAGGGCGCCGGGCGTACGGCAGGTCACATGGCTGTGTCCGAGCCGGTGCCCGACCTCGTGGTTGATGAGCATCTGCCGATAGGCGAACATCGCCTTGGGGCCGAAGGTCTCCGAGCCCTGCGCCCAGCGGAACGCGTTGATCATCACGCGCGAGGTGGAGGCGGAGTCGCAGGAGACGTTGTCGACGGTGGTGTCCAGGTCGGACTTCGCGCACCAGACGCCGGTGGTACCGGGACTCGCGAGCGTGATCACGAACTGCGGTTCCCCGCTGGAGATCCGCTCGAAGGTCATCTCGCCCTGACCGGCCCAGCTCCGTTTGTCGTTGAGGGTCTTCTGCACGGCCTGCGCGAAGAGTGCCGCGTCGAGGCCGATCCCCTTCTCGACATCGACCCGATAGCGGATCTTCTTCCCCTTGCCCGGGGCCTTGTCGAAGCCGGACACGGCCTCGAACTCGCCCGAGCCCTTGAGCTTGGGGTCGATGGGGAACTGAAGCGCCATCAACTCCTCGTACGTGGGGAGCGCGACGGGGGCGCTGGGCGCGGCCGGCGCGGCCTTCGGGGGTGCCGGCCTGGTGTCGGAGCGCGAGGCGCCGTCGTCCTCGACGGCGCGGTCGGCGGAGCCGTCCGCGGAGTGGGCCAGCGGGCCGCCGGAGTCTCCCTCCGCCACCTGACCCGCCACCACGACGGCGAGGACGGTGGTGACGGCGGCGGCGGCGATACCGGTGAGGGTCCGGCCCTTGCCGCCGGTCCTGGCGGGCGGCTCCTCGGGAAGCTCCTCCGGGCGGGACTCGCGCCGCTGTCCGGGGATGAAGGGGGTCTGCGCCGCGGTCTCGTCCCGGGCCGGCGGGGGCGTCTCCGAGAAGTCCGGGTAGCGCTGGGGCCGCGCCGGCGTCTCGGTGTGCTCGGGATGCCCGCCCCGTACCGCCGTGTCGTCGGGTCCGGCGTAGACCGGCGTGCCGTGCATCGGCGTGTCCCAGACCGGCCGGCCACCGCCGGTCCCGTACGCCCCCTGGCCGTACGCCCCCTGGCCCTGGGTGCGTGGGCCCTGGCCGTACGCGCCCTGGCCCTGGGTGGGCGGGCCCTGCCCGTACGCGCCTTGGGCGTAGCCGGTCCGACCGGCACCCTGGCGCGGTCCCGTGCCGCCCTGGAGGCCGTATCCGTCCTGTCCGTAGCGGCTCTGCTGCGCCTGGGCCGGCGGGGCGTACCCGTCCTGTCCCGGCGCGCGCCTGCGGCGTCCCGTCCCCGGCTCCGGCGCTTCCCGCCGCCCCGTATCGACGGGTGGAGCGGGCGCGGGGCCCTTCCGACTGTGTCGTCCCACGCCCCGGATCAGCTCCCGCCGCTGTCGTCTGTGCCGTCTTCGTCGGCTTCGATCAGTTCCCGGACGGCCTCGGCGACCGTCTCCGGGTACTCCATCATGGCCACATGCCCGGCGTCCGGGAGCGTCAGGAGGCGCGAGCCGCGGAACGCGGCGGCCGCCCGGCGTGCCATCCGGTACGAAACGAGCTGGTCACGGCCGCCGTAGATGAGCAGTGTCGGCGCCAGCACCCGTTCCGCCTGCCGCCACAGCCCGTGTTGACCGCCGAGGGTGTACGCGTCGACGATGCCGCGCGAGGAACGGGCCATGGCGTCCCAGAAGTACGGGAGCTCCAGGCGCCGCTCCATCTCCTCCACGGCGTGCCGGAAGCCCTCGTCGGAGACCCGGGCGGGGTCTCCGTAACAGAGGGAGAGCACTCCGCGGACCCGCTGCTCCGGCGTCCAGCCCCTGGTCAGCCTGGCGAACAGCGGCGCGACACCCGGCACGGCGAGCATCACGGTCGGCCATGCGGTGCGCTGGGCGCGCAGCTCGGGCAGGGCCGGGGAGACCAGGGTGAGGGTGCGGACCAGGTCGGGCCGGACCGCGGCGACGCGGGTGGAGACGGCACCGCCGAGCGAGTTGCCGATCAGGTGCACCGGCCCGCGGCCCGCGGCGTCGAGAAATCGGATGACGGCCCGGGCGTGTCCGGTGACCGAGTAGTTGCCGTCGTCGGGCGGCGGGGAGTCCCCGAAGCCGGGAAGGTCGACGGCCTCGCCGTCGACCCGGTCGGCCAGCAGCGGCATGAGCGCCGACCAGTTCTGCGAGGAGCCGCCGAGCCCGTGGACGTAGAGCGCGGGCGGGAGGCCCGGCCGGTCGCCCGGGCGGGCGCGCACGGTCAGCGTGAGACCGGGCAGCGCGACGGAGCGCAACTCCTCGCCGTCCGCCACTCGCACGGCGCGGGTTCGCGACGCGGGCGGTGCGGCGGCGGTCCGGGTCTCCGGCAGCTCGGTCGACGACATGGCCGCAATATTACGAGACGATCACGCGGCGGCGCGTGTGTGTGGCGTCACAGGTACGGGTGCGCCGCGCCAGGTGTGCTCCTACGCTCGAAGAGAGGGCCATCGGAGAGGACCCGCATGCCGGAAGGAATCGCATGACTGTCGATCCGACCGAGCCGGACACATTCGCCGAGGAAGAGGTCGCGGTGCTCGACGAGGAAATCCCGGAGGCCGACGCCGCCGAGCAGCACACGGATGTCCAGCAGCAGGAGGACGACCGACCCACACATCTCGAACAGGACTCCGCGAACCCGGCGGACGCATCCGAACAGGCGCGCGTCGTCACCTTGGACGAAGACGACTACCGCTGATTTGTTCGGTTTAACGTTGAATCGCCTGTCGCCTCGGACGTCCGGTCCGTGAAATTCTGCGTCCGCACCGCGCACAGCCGGGTTACCCAAAAGTACGATGGCGGGCGCGGCACCACCGTGCGCATGGATCGATTTTTGGGAGGCGGCGTGACAGCCATCGAGCAGACAGAGGCAGCACGCCCTCGGGGCACGCGCCTGCCGCGCCGAGCCCGACGGAACCAGCTCCTGGGTGCGGCCCAGGAGGTGTTCGTCGCTCAGGGGTACCACTCCGCCGCGATGGACGACATCGCCGAGCGGGCGGGCGTCAGCAAGCCGGTGCTCTACCAGCACTTCCCGGGGAAGCTCGAGCTCTACCTGGCCCTGCTCGACCAGCACTGCGAGGCGCTCCTCCAGGCCGTGCGCACGGCGCTCGCGTCGACCACGGACAACAAGCTGCGGGTCGAGGCGACGATGGACGCCTACTTCGCGTACGTGGAGGACGAGGGCGGCGCGTTCCGTCTCGTCTTCGAGTCCGACCTGACCAACGAGCCGGCCGTGCGCGAGCGCGTGGACCGGGTCAGCCTGCAGTGCGCCGAGGCGATCTCGGACGTCATCGCCGAGGACACCAACCTCTCCAAGGACGAGTCGATGCTGCTGGCCGTGGGCCTGGGCGGCGTCTCGCAGGTCGTCGCGCGCTACTGGCTCTCCAGCGAGTCCGCCATCCCCCGCGACAAGGCCGTGGCGCTGCTGACCTCGCTGGCCTGGCGCGGTATCGCGGGCTTCCCGCTGCACCCGACGGACGGCCAGCCGGTCACCGACGGCGGCTGAGCCCCGCTCCCCGGCCCCTCGGTCCGGCGTATTCCCTCCCCACTGTTCGCTCCTGGCGTTCGCCGGGTGCGCCGTGCGGGTCCCCTCACCGGGCTAATGTGTGCAGCGTACGGCGCGGGAGACGCGCAACGCTGACCGTTCGGAGGGACATAGCCGTGGAGGTCAAGATCGGCGTGCAGCACGCACCCCGGGAGATCGTTCTGGAGAGCGGGCAGTCCGCCGAGGAGGTCGAGCGCGCCGTGGCCGACGCGCTGGCCGGCAAGGCGCAGCTGCTCAGCCTCACGGACGAGAAGGGCCGCAAGGTCCTGGTCCCGGCCGAGAAGATCGCGTACGTGGAGATCGGCGAGCCCGCGGTGCGCCGCGTCGGCTTCGGCGCGCTCTGAGACGTACGGCCGAACAGGGGAAGGCCCGGCGGATCCGATCCGCCGGGCCTTCCGTGTGTCCGGGCGCGGCCCGCACCTACGCCGTGGGCGAATGTCCTGGTGAGGGGTGCCGAGGAGGATTGCGTCCGGGGTGGTTCGGGTAGGACGGCCTGTGACCGAATTGCCCGCCCCGTACGCGAGGTGATCCCGTGTTCCTGGAAGCTCTCGGCTCCGCCCTGCTCGGCCTCGCCCTGGCCTGGGCCGCCGTGCACCGGCTGCCCGACCGGCTCCCCGCACGTGGGGTCGTCCTCACCGCGGGCTCGCTGGGCGCCGTCTTCGGAGCCCTGGTGACGCACGGTGCCCTGGGCCCGGGTCACGGCCTGGCCACGCTGTTCGGCGCGGTCGCGATCGCCACGGTCCTGCTCTCGCTGCTGATTCGCCCCGCCTCGCGCCGGCTGCGGCGATCAGCGGCGGCGTGAGCAGCGCCGCCACACACGCCCCGCCGACCGCAGCGACTAAGCGGCCAGGCCCAGCGCCGCCATGCGCTTGGTGTGCGCCTCGGTGATACGGGAGAACATCCGGCCGACCTCCGCCAGGTCGAAGCCGTCGGCGACACCACCGACCAGCATCGTGGAGAGCGCGTCGCGCTCGGCGACCACCCTCTGGGCCTGCGAGAGCGCCTCGCCCATCAGCCGGCGGGCCCACAGCGCGAGCCGCCCGCCGACGCGCGGGTCGGCCTCGATCGCCGCGCGGACCTTCTCCACGGCGAAGTTGCCGTGGCCCGTGTCGTCGAGCACCGAGAGCACCAGCCGGCGCGTGTCGGCGTCGAGTCGCGCCGCCACCTCCCGGTAGAAGTCGGAGGCGATCGAGTCGCCGACGTACGCCTTGACCAGGCCCTCCAGCCAGTCCGACGGCGCGGTCTGGCGGTGGAAGTCGTCCAGCGCCTTGGCGAAGGGCTCCATCGCGGCCGTCGGCTCGGCGTCCACGGCGGCCAGCCGGTCCCGCAGCTGCTCGAAGTGGTGGAACTCGGCGGAGGCCATCTTCGCCAGCTCCGCCTTGTCCGCCAGCGTCGGCGCGAGCTTGGCGTCCTCGGCGAGCCGCTCGAAGGCCGCCAGCTCGCCGTAGGCCAGCGCGCCGAGCAGATCGACGACCGCGGCGCGGTACTGCGGCTCGGCGGAGGCCGTGGCCCAGTCCTGGGCGGCGATCCCGGTGAACTCTTCGGCGGTCTCCGCGGCGTTCTCTTCGGCGGGCGTGGCGTTGTCAGGCGTCTCCATGAAGCGCACAATAGCCCGCTCCCCGACCCGCGTAAGGCCCTGGTCAGTCACTGTGACCGCGCCCTCATCACGAATTCCCCCAACACACATGCGCGAATCCGGGGTACAGTGGTAATGCGCCTGCTGAGTATGCGGACATGCTTTCGCACGTTCGGACGTACTTGGTGGGCCGACTCATGAATGAGGATGCCCGGTCGGTGGCCCGACTGGCTCCGACCCGACAGCCCTCCCCGCGCACCTGCAGGAGAGGGTCCCTCAAGCGGCACGACGCTCGAGCGACGGCAGTGGTCCCGCGCCACCCGGCTGTGATCCCTTAGTCGATCCGGCCGGAAGCGAATCGGCACGGTACGACCCCCAGCGTTCGCCTCGCGCCGCGTCTCACAGAAGAGGCAGCACCCTGACTACGACTTTCCGAGAGCTCGGGATCCTTCCCGAGACGGCCGAGGCGCTCGAAGCCGTCGGCATCGTGTCCCCCTTCCCGATCCAGGAGATGACCCTTCCGGTCGCGCTCTCCGGCACCGACGTCATCGGCCAGGCCAAGACCGGCACCGGCAAGACGCTCGGCTTCGGTCTGCCGCTCCTGGAGCGCGTCACCGTCCCCGCGGACGTCGAGGCCGGCCGGGCCGCGCCCGAGCAGCTGACCGACGCCCCGCAGGCCCTGGTCGTCGTCCCGACCCGCGAGCTGTGCACCCAGGTCACCAACGACCTGCTGACCGCCGGCAAGGTCCGTAACGTCCGCGTGCTCGCCATCTACGGCGGCCGGGCGTACGAGCCCCAGGTCGAGGCGCTCAAGAAGGGCGTCGACGTCATCGTCGGCACCCCGGGCCGACTCCTCGACCTGGCCGGCCAGCGCAAGCTGGACCTGTCCCACGTCAAGGCCCTCGTCCTCGACGAGGCCGACGAGATGCTCGACCTGGGCTTCCTGCCCGACGTCGAGAAGATCATCAACATGCTTCCGGCGAAGCGTCAGACCATGCTGTTCTCGGCGACCATGCCGGGCGCCGTGATCGGTCTGGCCCGCCGCTACATGTCGCAGCCCACGCACATCCGCGCCACCGCGCCGGACGACGAGGGCGCGACCGTCGCCAACATCACGCAGCGCGTCTACCGCGCGCACTCGATGGACAAGCCGGAGCTGGTCTCCCGCATCCTGCAGGCCAACGGCCGCGGGCTGGCGATGATCTTCTGCCGTACGAAGCGCACGGCGGCCGACATCGCCGAGCAGCTGGAGCGTCGTGGCTTCGCGTCCGGCGCGGTCCACGGCGACCTCGGCCAGGGCGCCCGCGAGCAGGCCCTGCGCGCGTTCCGCAACGGCAAGGTCGACGTGCTCGTCTGCACCGACGTCGCCGCGCGCGGCATCGACGTCGAGGGCGTCACGCACGTCATCAACTACCAGTCGCCGGAGGACGAGAAGACGTTCCTCCACCGCGTGGGCCGCACCGGCCGCGCCGGCGCCAAGGGCACGGCCGTGACCCTGGTCGACTGGGACGACATCCCGCGCTGGCAGCTCATCAACAAGGCGCTCGACCTGGACTTCCACGACCCGGTCGAGACCTACTCCACCTCCCCGCACCTGTACGAGGAGCTGGACATCCCGGCGGGCACCAAGGGCGTCCTGCCCCGCGCCGAGCGGACCCGTGCGGGTCTGGGCGCGGAGGAGCTGGAGGACCTGGGCGAGCCGGGCGGCCGTGGCGGCCGTGGTCGCAAGCAGGCCGCTCCGGCGGCCGAGGAGCGCCCCGCCCGTACGCGCACCCCGCGCCAGCGTCGCCGTACGCGTGGTGGTTCCACCGTGGACGGGACGACGGCCGCTCCGGTCGCCGCCCCGGTGGCGGAGGACGCCCCCGCCGAGCCGCGCACCCCGCGCCGCCGTCGGCGTACCCGCGCCGTCGGTGCCTCGGGCGTACCGGTCGCCGAGGCCCCGGCCGCGGTGACGGAGGCCCCCGCGGCCCCGGTCGCCGTCGCCACGAAGGCTCCCGCCGCCAAGGCCGCCGCCGCTCCGGTGGTGCCCGCCGCCGCACCGGCCCCCGCGGTCGAGGAGGCTCCCCGGGCTCCGCGCCGCCGCCGTCCGCGCGTCGTGCAGCCCGCGGAGACGGTGTCGTTCCAGACCCCGGAGTCGGCCGCCGCCGCCCTCGCGACGGTCACGCCGGCCGCGCCGGTGGAGACGGTCGTCGCGGTGGAGACCGTCGAGGAGCCCAAGAAGGCTCCCCGCCGCCGCACGACGAAGAAGGCCGCCGCCGCGGTGGTCGAGACGGCCCCGGTGGCCGCCGAGGTCGTCGAGGAGGCCCCCAAGGCTCCCCGCCGCCGCACCACGAAGAAGGCCGCCGCCGCGGTGGTCGAGACGGCCCCGGTGACCGAGGTCGTCGAGGAGGCCCCCAAGGCTCCCCGCCGCCGCACCACGAAGAAGGCCGCCGTCGCCGAGGCCCCCGACGCCTCGGAGCCGAAGGCCGCGCCGCGCCGCCGCACGGTGAAGAAGGTGGCCGCCGCTCCGGCGGAGGCCACCGAGACGGCCGAGGCCCCCAAGGCCCCGCGCCGCCGCACGACGAAGAAGGCCGCGGCCGCGCAGCCCGAGAGCTGACGCGCCCCGCACCGTCTTCGGCGGCCCGGTCCCTGCCCAGGGGCCGGGCCGCCGTGCTGTCCGACCCCTTTCGAGCAGCGGTTACAGTCCCTCTATGAGCAAGCCCCGGTCCCTGGCGCCGCCGCCGCGCACGCGTGCCTACCGGCTGATGACGGCCCGCGGCGTCTTCGCCGTCCTGGACACCGCGCCCGAGGGCGAGGCCCGGGGCACGGTGCTGCTGCTGCCCGGCTACACCGGCAGCAAGGAGGACTTCCTCGCGCTGCTCGGACCGCTGAGCGACGCCGGCTACCGCGCCGTCGCGGTCGACGGCCGGGGCCAGCACGAGAGCCCGGGGCCGCGGCACCGGGGCGCGTACAGCCGGCGGGCCCTGGCGCTCGACGCCGTGGCCCAGGCCCTCGCGCTCGGCGACGGGCCCGTGCATCTGCTGGGGCACTCCTTCGGCGGGCTGGTGGCGAGGGCGGCGGTCGCGGTGGCCCCCGAGGCGTTCCTCTCGCTGACCCTGCTCTCGTCGGGGCCGGGCCGGGTCGCCCGGCCGCAGCGCCTTCGCGTCCGGGTGCTGCGCGGGGCGCTCGCGGTGCTGCCCAAGGAGCGGGTCTGGCTGGCGACGCGATGGCTGGACAGCCGGGGCGAGGAGCCGGGCGTGACCGACCCGCCGGAGATCGTGAGCTTCCTGCGGCGCCGCTGGATGCGCACACGGATCGTCCAACTGTCCGCTACGGGGCGGCTGTTGAGGCGCGATCCGGACGGTACGGCGCAGCTGGCGGGTCTCCCCGTGCCGCTGCACATCGCGTACGGGGACGAGGAGATGGTCTGGCCGACGGCGGGTCTCGCGGAGGCGGCGCGGCGGACCGGGGCCCATCACACGGTGGTCGCCGGCGCCGGCCACTCCCCCAACGTGACCCATCCCCGGGAGCTGGCCGACCGCTTGACGGCGTTCTGGGAGCGCTGCTCCTGACGCCCGGGCGGCGAGCCGTCAGAACTGGGCCTGGAGGTGCTGCCAGAACCCGTCCCGCAGCGCCCTCCGCAGCGCCGCGTGTCCCCGCAGGGAGCGACTGAGGAGCCGTTCCGCCTCGATGAGCAGGTCCTGGTCGACCGGTCCCGGCAGATACGGATGCCCTGGCAGCAGCTCGGCCAGCGCGTCCGGGCCGCGTTCGGCGAGCCAGGTCGCGGCGATCTGGGCGCCGACGAAGCGGACCTCTTCGCGCGAGGGCGGCGGCTCCCCCTCGTTCTCGTAGGTCGTGACGGGGCGCCGGGTGACGTAGGGCCGCCAGAAGTCGAGGTCGAAGGTGCGCTGGCTGTCGACCTCCCAGAGCAGCGGCTCGGCCTGGTTGCGCCCGTCGGCGGCCTCGATGCCCCAGAGGTGGACGCGTGCCCCGTATCCCTGGGCCGCCTCGACGGCGGAGACCAGGTCCTCGTCGCCGCCGACGAGCGCGGCGTCACTGATGGCGCGGTGGCGGGCGAGGGACTCCAGGTCGGAGCGGATGAGGGAGTCGACGCCCTTCTGCTGGTTGTTGGCGTTGAGGTTGCCGAGGCGGACCTTGACGTCGGGCAGCTCGGCGATCGACTGCTGCTCGGGGGTGTGGATCCTGCGCCGTGCGCCGTCGTACCAGTAGACGCGCAGCAGCCGGCTGTCGGCGAAGATCGTGCGGGCCTTGTCGATGAACGCCTCGATCAGCCCTTCCGCGTCGAGATCGAAGGAGCGGCGGTCCTCGGTGCCCGCGACCAGCAACCCGGCCGCAGCATAGACGTAACCCGCGTCGACGAAGATGGCATGCGTCGAGGGGGTCTTGGCCACCTCGGCGAGCATCCGCTGGAGGAGCTCATTGGTGCGCTCCAGGCGGGCGCCGAGGTCGCGGACCGGGTCGTCGGGC
This sequence comes from Streptomyces sp. NPDC047971, assembly GCF_040653355.1. Classification (NCBI taxonomy): domain Bacteria; kingdom Bacillati; phylum Actinomycetota; class Actinomycetes; order Kitasatosporales; family Streptomycetaceae; genus Streptomyces; species Streptomyces sp. NPDC047971. Next base: position 27,748 of record NZ_JBEZNW010000021.1, read on the forward strand.
GTCGTCTGAGGTATCTCTGCGTCGTTCATACGGGCCTCATTCTCCGCCGCTCGGGGCGCCGTCGCCAACGTCCCCTACCGCTTAGTAGTTAGACATCCAAAAAATTTCCTTAGCGTAGGGAATGTTTGCAGGATGCATCCCGTTGGACAGGTGTAGCTCGCATCGCAGTTCTCCATCAGGAGGATCAACTCAGACGAAGGGAGAAGCCCATGCGCTTCGAAATCCTGCGACTGGACGACATCGACGGGACGCCCGTCGACCGCACCGTCGTGGACGCCGCCTCCGTCAACCGGATCGTGCAGCAGGCCGCCTCGATCGGCCAGCGCATCTGGATCCGACCGGCCGACACCACGGCCTCGTAACCAGGCAACGCTCAGACGCACCGCGCCCCCGCATGGACTCCGTGAACCGGAATCCGTACGGGGGCGCAGTGGCGCGTGCGGGGGGCCTCAGGAGCCCTGGACGACCTGGGTGACGCCGTTGATGATCTGCTGGACGGCGATGGCCGACAGCATCATGCCGGCGAGCCGGGTGACGAGCACGACGCCGCCGTCCTTGATGACGCGGATGATCACCAGCGAGTAGCGCATGGTCAGCCAGAGCACGACGTGCATGGCGACGATGGCGGCCCAGACCGAGACCTGGGCGGCGGCGCCGTCGGCGTGCTGCACGGCGAGGATCACGGACACGATCGCACCGGGCCCGGCGAGCAGGGGCATGCCCAGGGGGACGAGGGCGACGTTGACGTCCTTGGTCTGCTTGGGCTCGTCGGTCTTGCCGGTGAGCAGGTCGAGCGCGATGAGCAGCAGGAGCAGACCGCCCGCGATCATCAGCGCGGGGACGGACACGTGCAGATACGCGAGGATCTGCTGCCCGAGGATCCCGAAGACGGTGATGACGCCGAAGGCCACGGCGACGGCCTGCCAGGCCATCCGCCGCTGGACCTTGGCGGGTCGCCCGGAGGTGAGGGCGAGGAAGATCGGGGTGATCCCGGGGGGATCCATGATCACGAACAGAGTCAGGAAGAGCGAGCCGAAGACGGCGACGTCGAACACGATGAGCCTTGCGCTATGGGGTGTACGAGGGGTGTGGGGGTTCGGTGCGGCGCCCTTGGGGGGCGACGTACGGAACATGGGCGTGGGCGGTGTCCCGGGCGGCCCGGCCCCGTCCGGGAGCGGACACCCGTCGGAACCGGCCGCGCGAGCGCGGGGCACCGATCGGGGACCCGCCGCGCGGACGGCGCCGGCCGGAGACCACCGGGGGACACCCGCCTGAGCCGAGGCGCCGGCCGGAGACCGTCGGAGGACACCCGCCTGAGCCGAGGGCGCGGGGCGGAGACCGTCCGGTCCGGCCCGTGGAGCCGCCGGGAGCCGGGCGGACCCGCAGGAGATCCGGCCCGGGCCTTCACGGAGCGGCTGCCGCCGCGCGGCGTCGAGCGGGTCGGACAGCCCGCCGGGGGAAGACCACGACGGCCTCCGGCCCCGCAGGTTCCGGCGACGCCGCAGCCGGGTGGGCCGGGGCGGGTCGCAGGACTCCGACGCGGGTCTCCGTCAGGTGACCGAACCGGGTCCCGAAGGGCTCGGCGCGGGTCTCCGCCGAAGGGCGGATCACGTCCCGCGGGTCTCCGGCGGACGGCTCCCTCGGGGCCGAGGCGGTCCCGGGTCTCCGGCGGACGGCTCCCTCAGGGGGCCGTGCCGATCCCGCAGGGCTCCCGCGGCTCCCTCGGGGGGGCCGTGCCGATCCCGCAGGGCTCCCGCGGCTCCCTCAGGTGACCGGATCCGGGGGCCCGAGGGCTCCCGGGGCCGGTGTGGGTTCTCCGGGGGTTCCGGTGGGGCTACCTGGGTCCGCCCGCGCCCGGGACCGGGAAGGCGCCCGTGGCGCGGCGGGTGATCTCGCCGTAGATCTCGGGGTCCGTGGTGAACTCCCCGAGGCGGCACGTCTTGCGGCTGCCGTGGTAGTCGCTGGAGCCCGTGGTGAGCAGCCCGAGCTCCTTCGCCAGCCCTCGCAGCCGCGCCCGGGTCGCCTCGTCGTGGTCCATGTGGTCCACCTCGATGCCGTCGAGGCCGGCCTCCGCGAGCCGCGCGATCGTCGACTCCGGCACCACCTCGCCGCGCTTGACGGCCGCCGGGTGCGCGAAGACCGTGACGCCACCGGCCGCCTTGACGAGCCGGATCGCGTCCGACGGGTCGAGCTCGTGCTTCTCCACGTACGCCCGTCCGCCGTCCGCCAGCCACTCCTGCGTGAACGCCCCGGACACGTCCGGTACGACGCCGAGTTCGACGAGCGCCTCCGCGACGTGCGGGCGGCCCACCGAGCCGTCCCCGGCGATCCGGGCGACCTGCTCCCAGGTGACGGGGACGCCGAGCTCCTGGAGCTTGCCGACCATCGCGCGGGCGCGCGGCACCCGGTCGTCCCTGACCAGCTCGCGCTCGGCAGCCAGCTCGGGCTCCTCGGGGTCGAAGAGGTAGGCGAGCATGTGCAGCCCGACCCCGTCGACGCGGCAGGAGAGTTCGGCTCCGGTGACGAGGGTCAGCCCCTCGGGAAGCGCGGCGGTCGCCTCGGCGTAGCCGCGCGTCGTGTCGTGGTCGGTGAGGGCGACGACGTCGAGCCCGGCGGCCGCCGCGTTGCGGACAAGCTCGGCCGGGGTGTCCGTGCCGTCCGAGGCGGTGGAGTGGGTGTGCAGATCGATGCGCACGACGCGGTACTCCAGGGCTCGGGGCGGACGAAGGGGACGCTCCAGCATAACGGGGGAATCGAACACCCCCGCCCCGCGGCGGCGGGCCCGACGTCCCCGGGCCCGGCCGGGCCCGCGGAGCCCCTCCTACGACAGCAGACGCGGTGTCAGCGCCCCGCACGGCAGCAGCTCGACCTCCGCGCCCGCGTCCCGCAGGTCCGTCAGCACCAGCTCGTCGTACATCAGCAGTCCGGACTGCTCGGGCCAGACGATCGCCCACAGCCACAGCCCGCGCGCCTCCCCCGCGAACACGGCCCGGTCTTGCGGCGCGCCGTTCACGTGCCAGAGCGGTGTGGGACGGCCCGCCGCGAGCACCTTCGTCTGGGCGGGCTTCTCGATGGCCATGTGGGGACCGGGGTCGGGTCCGTCGATCCCGGCGTACCGAGCGCCGAGGCCGACGCCGAGCTCCTCGGCGACGAGCAGCAGCTCGCCGATCCCGCCGAGCGGGCCGGGACCGGAGCAGGCGACGGCCGTCGCGCGCCCTCCGCTGCGGTCGTCACCGGCGTACGCGACCCCGGTGAAGAGCCATCCGACGGGCAGGGGCCACGGCATCCACACGGGCACCTGGGTCCGGTGCACCACGACACCGAGGGCCTCGACGCTGGGCGGGATCACGGGTTGCAGCGGGTGCACCGAGCCGTGCACGTCGCACTGCCACGAGTCGGCAAAAAGACCGGGCGCCCTGACCCGGCCACCGCACTTCGGGCAACTGGGTTCGCCCCTCATAGAGCCCAACGGTCCTACCACACCGCGTCCACGTCAAGGACGATCACCCGTCCGGACCGACCGGTTCACCCCCAGTGAAGGATGTGGTTTGCACACATCGGTGCGGTCGGCACCGTTCCGCGCACGCCTCGGCCACGGGCGGGCACCGGCGGCGCCCGCCCCCACAGGACGAGGGCGCGCGTCAGTCCAGCGGAACGGACCTGCGCAGCGGATCCCGCAGATCCGTGCCGTTCGTCAGCCACCGCTCCTGGAGCGCCTCCGCGCCGTGGACCCGCTTCCACGCCGCCTCGTTGGACGTCATCGGCAGCAGCGGCAGGAACCGCACCGGATCCATGGCCCCGCCGGCGTCACCCGAGGAGTCGCTCCGCGAGGTCGCCTCGTTCAGATCCAGGTCCTCCACCAGACCGCCCGGCTCCGCCACGAGGACCGAGCTGAACGGGGCCCCGGGCCACAGGGGTTCGCCCACGTCGAGCGAGGCGCCGGCGGCCACGACCACGCCTTCGACCTGAGGGGTCGAGGCGAGGACGGCGAGCGGGCGCAGCACCTTGTCGGTGTCGGCGAGCCCGGCCCGTACCGACAGCACCAGCTCGGCGCGCGGACCCTTCACGGGGTCGGCGAGCGCGGACGTCGGGTCGGTCATCGGGTGCGCGGACATGCCGAGCGTGGCGTACCGCACGACGTCGCCGTCGATGAATCGGAGCACCTCGATCCGGTCCGTACCGAGGAACGTCACCGCGGCCCGCGCGTCCGGTTCGCCGAGCGCCGTACGGAGCCGGGCCTCGACCAGAGCAAGAACTTCTCCCATGACGCGAGCATAAAGCGCGTACGGAACGGGCAAAGGAAGGGATTGGCCCCCTGTCGGCTGATAGTCTTGGTCGCTGGTCGGGACTCCCGACTACTCGTCATCCCCCATGGGGGACCGGCTGGAGGAGGTGGGGCTGCGTGGATCGAAGTCGATCGGGCAGTACCAACCGCTCTTCCGCCCCGCACCCGAGCCCGGTGCGCTCCTCCCGGTGATCTGAGGCGCTCCGTTCCCGGTCCGCCCCGTCATCCGGCATCTCGCACGACGGAAGAGCACTTCGCCTTTGCCTGTCTGTAGCGAACGCCGTCACCGCGATCCCGCGGTGCCGCCCGCTTTGTGGACGACGTAGCTCCACGTCCCCATTCCGGGCTGTGCCACGCCTCGCCGACGGCTTCTCCGTGAAGGAGCATGCCAAATGTCGATGATCCGTGACCTCCGCGCCGCGGTCCGTCCCTCCCTGCGCAAGGACGGCTCCACCCTCGCCTCCCCGTACGCCAACTACGACGCCACCCGGGACCCCTCCGCCTCCAGCGCGGTCGTCGACTGCGCCGTCTACCGCGACGGCCGTCGCGTCGACGACCGCGCCTGCCTGACGCCGCGCGGCGCGATGCGGCAGGTGCGGGAGAGCGGCGGCTTCGCCTGGATCGGTCTGCACGAGCCGACCGAGGCCGAATTCGCGGGCATCGCCGCCGAGTTCGGGCTCCACCCGCTCGCCGTCGAGGACGCCGTCCACGCCCACCAGCGGCCCAAGCTGGAGCGGTACGACGACACCCTGTTCACCGTCTTCAAGACGATCCACTACGTCGAGCACGCCGAGCTGACCGCCACCAGCGAGGTGGTCGAGACCGGCGAGGTGATGTGCTTCACCGGCCCCGACTTCGTCATCACCGTCCGGCACGGCGGCCAGGGCTCGCTGCGCAACCTGCGCCACCGCCTCCAGGGCGAGCCCGAGCTGCTCGCCAAGGGCCCCTCCGCCGTCCTGCACGCCATCGCCGACCACGTCGTCGACGGCTACATCGCGGTCGCCGACGCGGTCGAGCTCGACATCGACCAGATCGAGATCGACGTCTTCTCCCCGCCCGCCAAGGGCTCCACGCGCGGCACCGACACCGGCCGGATCTACCAGCTCAAGCGCGAGGTACTGGAGTTCAAGCGGGCCGTCACGCCGCTGCTGCGCCCCATGCAGCTGCTCAGCGAGCGCCCGATGCGGCTGGTCGACCCCGACATCCAGAAGTACTTCCGCGACGTCGCCGACCACCTCGCGCGCGTGCAGGAGCAGGTCGTCGGCTTCGACGAGCTCCTCAACTCGATCCTCCAGGCCAACCTGGCCCAGGCGACCGTCACGCAGAACGAGGACATGCGCAAGATCACCTCATGGGCGGCCATCATCGCCGTCCCGACGGCGGTCTGCGGCGTCTACGGGATGAACTTCGAGCACATGCCCGAGCTGGAGTGGAAGTACGGCTACCCGATGGTGCTCGTCGGCATCGCCGCGGCCTGCTTCGCCATCCACCGCACCCTCAAGCGGAACGGCTGGCTCTAGACGGTCCTCCCGCCGGCACTGGATAGGCTGCGGAGCATGACAGACACGCTGCTCGGCCTCGCCCTCGTCGAGGAGGCCACCAAGAAGTCCGGCCTCATCTGGGTCCGGGGCGACGCCCCCGCGGCCCGGGCGCTGTGGCACGTCTGGCACGAGGGCGCGGCGCACATCGTGGGCGACGGCCCGGGCGAGCAGCCGCTCCCCGGCCTCGTCGCCGGCGCGACGGCCGAGGTCACGGTCCGCAGCAAGGACAAGGGCGGCCGGATCGTCGCCTGGACGGCGACGGTGAGCGAACTGACCCCCGGCACGGAGGAGTGGGACGCCGCCGTCGCCGAGCTGAAGGGCAAGCGTCTGAACGCGACGGACGGCGAGGAGATGCCCGCCCGCTGGGCGCGGGAGTGCCGGGTCCTGCGGCTCACGCCCCTGGACGCCACGACCGAGCTGCCGGACGGGTCCCTGGCGGCGGTCCCGCAGCCCTCGGACGCCACGACGAGGCGCCCGGTACCGGCGGCGCTCCCCCGGCTGCTGCTGAAGCGCCGCAAGCGCTGATCAGGGGCGGGCCCTCACCCGTACGGGCCGCGCACAGGGGCGCGGCCCCCCTCACGTACGCGGCAACTGCTTGCCGTAGTCCAGGGTCTGGTCCTTCGACGGCTCCTCCAGCGGGAAGTCCTTGTCCCACTCGGACAGGACCACCACCCCGGCGCCACCGCCGCGCGCGAACTGCAGCGGGAACGGCGTCCCCTCCAGCGCGACGTCCAGCGTGCCGCCCTCGCCGTCCTCGCCGCCCTTGACCTTGACCGTGCGGATGCCGCCGATCTTGTCGCGGTCGCCCTTGACGACGTCGCCGTGCAGCCCGATGAGGCCGTCGAGCAGCAGGTCCATGTCGGTGAAGCCGCGCAGCTGCTTGTACGAGGGGTCGTCCTGCGGCACCTTCACGTACTTGTCGTCGAGCTTGTCGGCGGCTTCGCTGTCCGCCTCGGTCGGCGCCGCGGGCGAGGCGCCGCCGGACGCGGAGCCGCCGTTCTTGCCGTCGGACGCCTCCTCGTCGTGCGCCCAGAAGCCCGCGTCGGCCTTCAGATAGAGCGCGTCGCCGATCCGCAGCAGCTCGAACGTGCTGTTCTTCGTCGTCACCGAGCCGCTCGCGCCGTCCTGCTTGAGCCGCATGTTCAGCTTGTACGTGCCGCCCTTGCTCACCAGGGTCCCGGCCAGCCGCACCGCCTTCGCCGCATCGGCCGCGGTCTGGGCCTTCTGCTCGATGGCGGTCGCCTCCAGCTTCCCGACCCCGTTGGTCCCCTCGTCCGGATCCGATGCGCAGGCGGTGAGACCGGCCGCGAGCCCGGCGCAGAGCGCCACGGGCAGGACGGCCCGGCGGATGCGCGATGCATAGGGGAGTGCGGTCACCTGCGCTGCCTCTCGAACGTCGTCGGTGGGGGGACGGCAGACCGCAGCGTACCCGGGCGCGGAGCCGCCCCCCACAGGCAGCCGTACGGGCGCTCTGCCGGGGCGGCACGGAAGCGCACGGGCTAGCCTGAACCCGGCATTGCTCGGCAATGGCCCGAATCGTGCGACATCGAGGAGGCGCGTGGCATGGCGGCAGGCGCCCCCCGGGTCTTCGTCTCGCACATCGCCGGCGTCCCCGTCTTCGACCCCAACGGCGACCAGGTCGGCCGGGTGAGCGACCTCGTCGCCATGCTGCGGGTCGGCGGCCGCCGGCCGCCCCGGCTGCTCGGCATGGTCGTCGAGGTGCTCAGCCGCCGCCGGGTCTTCGTTCCGATGACCCGGATCACCGGAGTCGAGTCCGGCCAGGTCATCACCACGGGCGTGGTCAACATGCGCCGTTTCGAGCAGCGCCCCACCGAGCGGCTCGTCCTCGGCGAACTCCTCGACCGCCGGGTACGGCTCGTGGAGACGGACGAGGAGGTGACCGTCCTTGACGTGGCCATCCAGCAGCTGCCGGCCCGCCGGGACTGGGAGATCGACAAGGTCTTCGTACGGCGTGGCAAGCCGGGCGCGCTGCGCCGCAAGGGCGAGACCCTGACCGTGGAGTGGTCGGCCGTGACCGGCTTCTCGCTGGAGGAGGAGGGCCAGGGCGCCGAGAACCTGGTCGCCACCTTCGAGCGGCTGCGCCCCGCCGACCTGGCCAACGTGCTCCACCACCTCTCCCCCAAGCGGCGGGCCGAGGTCGCCGCGGCCCTCGACGACGACCGGCTCGCCGACGTCCTGGAGGAGCTGCCGGAGGACGACCAGATCGAGATCCTCGGCAAGCTCAAGGAGGAGCGCGCCGCCGACGTCCTGGAGGCAATGGACCCGGACGACGCCGCCGACCTGCTCTCCGAGCTGCCGGAGGAGGACAAGGAGCGGCTGCTCACCCTGATGCGCCCCGACGACGCGGCGGACGTGCGCCGGCTGCTGTCGTACGAGGAGCGGACCGCGGGCGGCCTGATGACGACCGAGCCGATCGTGCTGCGTCCCGACGCCACGGTCGCGGACGCGCTGGCGCGCGTACGCCAGCAGGACCTCTCCCCGGCGCTCGCGGCGCAGGTGTACGTGTGCCGGCCGCCGGACGAGACCCCGACGGGCAAGTACCTGGGTACGGTGCACTTCCAGCGGCTGCTGCGCGACCCCCCGTTCACCCTGGTCAGCTCACTGGCCGACAGTGATCTGCCGCCGCTGTCCCCGGACACCCCGCTGCCCGGGGTCGCCAGCTATCTCGCCGCGTACAACATGGTCGCGGCTCCGGTCGTGGACGAGAGCGGGTCGCTGCTCGGCGCGGTCACCGTCGACGACGTGCTCGACCACCTGCTGCCGGAGGACTGGCGGGAGACCGAGTTCCACGGGGAGGAGGCCGGCCATGGCGGCTGAACGCGCGGCGGAGAGGGAGCGGGAACGCTCCCTCCCGCGGATCCGGCTCGACCTTCCGCGCGAGCGCAGGGCCAGGTTTCTGCCGGAGTACGACCCGGAGGCGTTCGGCCGGATCTCGGAGCGGATCGCGCGCTTCCTGGGGACGGGGCGGTTCATCGTCTGGATGACGATCACCATCATCGTCTGGGTGCTGTGGAACATCTTCGCGCCGCCGTCGCTGAAGTTCGACGAGTACCCGTTCATCTTCCTGACGCTCGCCCTGTCGCTCCAGGCCTCGTACGCGGCCCCGCTCATCCTGCTCGCCCAGAACCGGCAGGACGACCGGGACCGGGTCAACCTCGAACAGGACAGGAAGCAGAACGAGCGGTCGATCGCGGACACCGAGTTCCTCACCCGGGAGATCGCGGCGCTGCGGATGGGGCTGGGGGAGGTGGCGACCCGGGACTGGATCCGTTCGGAGCTCCAGGACCTGGTCAAGGAGATGGAGGAGCGCCGGGACGGGCACCGGGGCGACGGTCTCGGGGACCACGGCGGTCTATTCCCCTCCGGGGGCGATCGCGGAAGTGACGTACCCGACCGCTGACAGCCTTTCCGGGGCCGGTGGTCCGCGCCGTACCATCGTCGGTATGGCTACGGAAGACGCGGTGCGCGAAGCACTGGCGACGGTGAACGACCCCGAGATCAACAAACCGATCACCGAACTCGGCATGGTCAAATCGGTGGAGATCGGATCCGACGGCAGGGTCGCCGTCACGGTCTATCTCACCGTCTCCGGTTGCCCGATGCGCGACACGATCACCCAGCGCGTCACGGACGCGGTCTCCCGTGTCGAGGGCGTCTCCGGTGTCGACGTGACGCTCGACGTGATGAGCGACGAACAGCGCAAGGAGCTGGCCTCGGCGCTGCGCGGCACGACGGCCGAGCGCGAGGTCCCCTTCGCCAAGCCCGGCTCGCTGACCCGCGTCTACGCGGTCGCCTCCGGCAAGGGCGGCGTCGGCAAGTCCTCCGTGACCGTGAACCTCGCCGCGGCGATGGCCGCGGACGGGCTGAAGGTCGGCGTCGTCGACGCCGACATCTACGGCCACTCGGTGCCCCGGATGCTGGGCGCGGATGGCCGTCCGACCCAGGTCGAGAACATGATCATGCCGCCGTCCGCGAACGGCGTGAAGGTCATCTCCATCGGCATGTTCACCCCGGGCAACGCCCCGGTCGTGTGGCGCGGCCCGATGCTCCACCGCGCGCTGCAGCAGTTCCTCGCCGACGTGTACTGGGGCGACCTGGACGTGCTGCTGCTCGACCTTCCCCCGGGCACGGGCGACATCGCGATCTCCGTGGCGCAGCTGGTGCCGAACGCCGAGATCCTCGTCGTCACCACCCCTCAGCAGGCGGCGGCCGAGGTCGCCGAGCGGGCCGGCTCGATCGCCGTCCAGACCCACCAGAAGATCGTCGGCGTCGTCGAGAACATGTCGGGCCTGCCGTGCCCGCACTGCGACGAGATGGTCGACGTCTTCGGCACGGGCGGCGGCCAGAAGGTCGCGGACGGCCTGACGAAGACCACGGGCGCGACGGTCCCGGTCCTGGGCTCCATCCCGATCGACGTCCGCCTGCGCGAGGGCGGCGACGAGGGCAAGCCGGTCGTCCTGACCGACCCGGAGTCCCCCGCGGGCTCGGCGCTCCGCGCCATCGCCGGCAAGCTCGGCGGCCGCGCTCGCGGCCTGTCCGGGATGAGCCTGGGCATCACGCCGCGCAACAAGTTCTGAGAGGCGTCGCGAGCGGGCCCCGCCGGGGCTCCGGCTCGCCCGCCCCCGGGGCCGGCCCACCGGCCCGTGGGGGCCGCGCGACACCGAAAGGGGCACCCCGCGACCGGGGTGCCCCTTCGTCGTGCTCGCGAGCCTCGTGCTACGCGTACGCGTCCAGGTCCTCGACTCCCGAGAACCCCAGACCGTAGGCGCTCATGCCCCGGCCGTACGCCCCGATGTGCACCTCACCCGCGGACCCTGCCAGCACCCAGCCGAACTCCGACTCCCGGTAGTGGAACGGCACCGGTACCCCGTCCACCGGCAGCGAGAGCGTGGACCATTCCGGCCCGGTCAGGTCGTCCGCCAGCTCGAAGGCCGTCTCCGTCTGCTGGTCGAGCCATTCGTTCCGCAGCGCGTGGTCCAGCTGCGCCGGCCAGGTGTACGCGAGAAGCCCCGAGCCCGCCAGCCACGCGGCCGAGGCGACCGTCGTGGCGTCCAGGACACCCGTGCCGTCCGCCGAGCGCCGCACCGGGTTCGCCGCGACCGTCACGACGACCGCGAAGCGCTCCTTCTCGACCCCGCTCGCGTCGGACTTTATGGACGGCTCGTCGCCGTGGCCCATCGACCCGTGCTGGACGGTCCCGTCCGCCGCCGTGCCGACCTGCATCAGCCAGCGCGGCCCGGTGAACGCCTCGTCAAGTCCGTACCAGGTGAAGGGTGCGCGCAGAAAGCCTTCGACCGTTCGCCGGGCAGCGGGCACTCCCTCCACCCGACTCGTCGTCTCCATCTCGGCCGCCTCCTCGATCCGTTGTGCCCGCGTCGGCGGACAACAGAGGGAGGATAGCCACCGGTGCGGGCCCGGTGGTGTCAGCCCAGGTCGTCAGGTCGCGTCGGAGTCGTACGGCGGCCGCTCGTCGGCCGCCGGCTTGTCCTGCTTCTTGAGGAGGTCCGGGGAGCCGTTGACGGCCGCGGGGACCGAGGCGGGCGCCGGGGCCGTCTCGCGGCCGTGCACCGCGTCGGCGACCTCGTTCATCTCCTTCTTGAGGTCGAAGCTGCTGCGCAGCTCCTTCAGCTCCTTGAGGTCGTCGTTGCCTTCGAGCTGCTTGCGCAGGAACGTCTTCGGGTTCAGGTCCTCGAACTCGAAGTCCTTGAACTCGGGCCCCAGCTCGGTGCGGATGTCGGCCTTCGCGCTCTCCGAGAAGTCGCGGACCTTCCGGACGAAGCGCGAGACGTCCTGGATGACCTTCGGCAGCTTGTCCGGGCCGAAAACGAGCACCGCAAGGACCACGAGCGTCACGAGCTCGAGTATGCCTAGGTCGTTGAACACCTTGCTGCTCCTTACACGGGGTCCGGGGCCCGCTCCACGGTACCCGCCGAAACCGCCGGGCGGGTACCTTGCGGTGTCTCCCACATGGCGCTCAGTCGCCCTGCGAGGAGCCGAGAGTCAACGTCTTGGTCTGCTCCTTGCCGCCGCGCGTCAGGGTCAGCTCCAGCCGGTCCCCGGGGCGGTGGGCGCGGATCTTGACGATCAACTCCTCGCCGCTGTGGACCCGCTGGCCGTCGACCTTGGTGATCACGTCGCCGGGCCGGACGCCCGCCTTGGCCGCGGGACCGCCGGGGGTGACGGAGGCCGAGCCGTCCTTGCCCTTCTCCCCCACGCGGGCCCCGTCGCCGTTGAACTGCATGTCGAGGCTCACACCGATGACGGGATGGGTGGCCTTGCCGGTGTTGATCAGCTCCTCGGCGACCCGCTTGCCCTGGTTGATCGGGATGGCGAAGCCCAGGCCGATGGAGCCCGCCTGGCCTCCGCCGCCGTCGCCGCCGTCGCCGCCTCCGGCGGCGCGGATGGCGCTGTTGATGCCGATGACCCGGGCCTTGGAGTCGACCAGCGGACCGCCCGAATTGCCGGGGTTTATCGGTGCGTCGGTCTGGAGCGCGTCGACATAGCTGACGTCGCTGCCGTCACCCTTCTCGCCGCCGGCCGTGATGGGCCGCTCCTTGGCGCTGATGATGCCGGAGGTGACGGTGTTCTGGAGGTCGAAGGGGGCGCCGATGGCCACGACCGGGTCGCCGACCCGCACGTTGTCGGAGTTGCCCAGCGGCAGCGGCTTGAGCCCCGAGACGCCGGTGACCTTGACGACGGCGAGGTCGTAGCCGCTGTCCTTTCCGACCAGCTTGGCGCTCGCGGTCTCGCCGCTGCTGAAGGTGACCGAGATGTCCCCGGAGGAGGAGGCCGCGTCGACCACGTGGTTGTTGGTCAGGATGTGGCCCTGGGTGTCCAGGACGAAGCCGGTGCCGGTGCCCGAGGCGCCGCCGCCGCTGACGTGGAGCGTGACCACGCTGGGCAGGGCGCTCGCGGCGATCCCGGCGACGCTGTCGGGTGCCCGTCCGGAGTCCTCGGGGCCGGCCTGGGGCAGCTCGATCGTGCTGATGCCACCGTGCCGCTCGACGTAGGCGCCGACCGCGCCGCCGACGACACCGGTGATCATGGCGAAGACCAGCGCGCCCGTGAGCGCGAGGCCGCGCCGGGAGCGGCGCCGCTTGGCCGGCGGCTCCGCGCCGATGGTCAGCGGGGCGAGCGCGGCGCCCATGGCCCCGGGAGCGCCCCAGGGGTCGTACTGCACCCACTGCGCGGGCTGCTGAGGCTGGGGATGGGCCTGCGGGGCGGCCTGCTGCGGCATGGGCTGCGGTGCGGGAGCCGGGGGCCCCTGCTGGGGTACGGGCTGCGGAGGTACGGGAACCCCGTGTCCCTCGGCGGCCATCGGGCGCTGCACCGGCGGGGCGGGGGCCCAGGGGCCGGGACCGCCGTAGGGCGGGGTCCGGTACTCGTCGGGCTCGTGCAGCGGGCGCGGCGCACCGACCGGCCCGGGAGCCGCGTCCGGCGCGCCCTCATGGACGCCGGGGACGGCGTCGTGTCCCGGAGCCGAGGGAGCGGCCTGGGTCGGGACGAGGTCGGGGGTACGGGCCTGATCCGGCGTTTCGGCCTTCGCCGGGACCGGGGCGTCGGCCAGGTCCAGGACCTCGGTCGTGGCCTGGGCCGAGGCCGGGTCGTCGGGGCGCTGTTCCGGGACGACCCGGTCCGGCGCGGCGGCCGCGTCGGCGGGCCCGGCGGCCGACGGGCCGTCCGAGACCGCGGGTGCGGCGAGCGTGAAGTCCCCCTCGTCCGTGGCCGGCGGCTCCGGTGTCTCCGCCCGGCCCTGGCCGGGGTGCCCCCCGGCCGACGGCGCCGTGGGCCGGCTCCACCACTTCGGCTTCTGGCCGGTGGGCTTCCCGTCGTTCATGCTCTCCCCGCAACAGCTGGCCTGTCCGTGCCCGACCGTGTCGGGCACTCGTGACCTGGATTCAACCAGGTCCCGGGTCAGCGTTGGGAGGTGAGCGGGATCGTCGACGAACCGGAGGCCGTCGACGTGGCCGGAGCCGAGGTGACGGTCGGGCCCGTGTGCGTGGTGAGCCCGGACCTGAACGCCAGGTGCAGGGCCGGTCCCGTCGGCCGTATGAACGGCGAGAGGGCCAGCAGCGACGGCGGAGCCTGGTCCTGGAACCGGCCGGTCACCGCGGGCGTCGCCTCGCCGGGGACCAGGGGTCCTGGCGCCACGACGCCGGGCGCCGACAGCGGCGTGCCGAGGGGACCGGTCGTGGAGGCCGCGACCGGCCGGTCGCCCGAGCGCCCGCCTCGGCCGGTGGTCGAGGCCAGGTTCGTGCCCGCGCCGTTCCCCGGGTTCGAGCCGGTGCCGCCGCCCGAGGCGGCGGCCCGCAGCGGGGTCACGGTGTTGCCCGTGCCCTCGCCGCGCGCGCCGACGTTCACCGAGGACTCCAGCGGCAGGGCGCCGCCGAGCGCGATGGCGGCGAAGGAGACCGCGCTGGCCGCGGCGATGCCGAAGCGTCGCCCGCGCCAGGGCGAACGGTCCTGGTCGGGGCGGCCGCCGACCGCGTGGATGCGGAAGCCGGAGTGCGGGGAGACGACCGCCGTGGCGAAGCCGTCGGACTTCACCGAGCCTGGCCCGTCGGACCCGCCGGGTCCGCCCAGGCCGAAGAGGTCGTCGAAGGGTCCGCGACGGTCGTCGCCGCCCGGATCACCGGGGCCCCCGGGCAGCCCCTGGAGACGGGCGAGGAGCCCTTCCGAGGGCGGCGGGGGCGCGGCGGAGGCGAAGACGCTCTTCAGCCTGCGCTGGGCGTCGGCTTCCGCCTTGCATTTGGCACAGGTCGCGAGGTGCGCGAGGACCCGTTCGCGGGCGTCGTGGCCGAGCTCCCCGTCGACCAGCGCGGCGAGCCGGTCCCCGAGGTGCTGCTCCGCGGGGGTCGGGCCGGCAGGACGTGTGTTCACGCCGTACCGCCCTCCCAGCCGACGGTGGCCAGCGCGCGCTCCGCCCTGGCCTCGGGGGAACGGTGCTTCAGCGCCTTGCGCAGGTGGGAGCGCCCGCGGTGGATCCGGCTGCGGACGGTGCCGAGCTTCACGCCGAGCGTCGCGGCGATCTCCTCGTACGAGAGTCCCTCGATGTCGCAGAGCACGACCGCGGCCCTGAACTCCGGCGCGAGGGTGTCGAGGGCCTGCTGGACGTCGGCGTCGAAGTGCGTGTCGTTGAACGCCTGCTGGGGCGAGGGCTCACGGCTGGGCAGCCGCTCGGCCGCGTCGTCGGCGAGCGCGTCGAAACGGATCCGCTGCTTGCGGCGGACCATGTCGAGGAAGAGGTTGGTGGTGATGCGGTGCAGCCAGCCCTCGAAGGTGCCCGGCGTGTACGTCGACAGCGAGCGGAAGACGCGGACGAAGACCTCTTGCGTGAGGTCCTCGGCGTCGTGCTGGTTGCCGGTCAGCCGGTAGGCGAGGCGATAGACCCGGCCACTGTGCGTGCTGACGATCTCCTCCCATGTGGGCGGAGTCCACGCCTGCGATTCCGCATCCGATGCGAAGGTCGCGGTGGTGGGAGCGGAGTCGGCGGTGTGGATTCGGTCAGCGGTGTCGGTCACGGATTTCGGCTCACCCGCCGACCTGAGAAGACGCCGAAGCACTCCTCCCCGATCCACAGGCGCAGCCGCACCTCCCCTATCGGCTCTGGTGGTGTCCAGTGGAGCCCCTACCATAGCCACCTCGCCCGTTAGCTCCGGATAAGAATCTTTACGCGAATTTGGGGACGGCCGAACCGGCGCTCCGCATCGGGTCCCACCTCCTCAGAACGCGCGGTCCCATCTGCGGGTTCCCGCGCGCAGCGGATACAGTCACCGTTGCGCCAACTACGGGGACAGGAGAGGGCCATTACCGCCAACCGGCAGACGAGCTGGGCGTTCGCCGACGCCTTTGTCGCCGAGGACGAAGCGCTGCGCTGGGCCCGTGACCGGGCCCGGGAGGCAGGGCTGCCCTCGGTGTCTCCGGGCACCGGTGCCGCTCTGCGCCTGCTGGCGGCCACGGCGGACGCGAAAGCGGTGGCCGAAATCGGTACGGGCACGGGAGTGTCCGGGATCTATCTGCTGCACGGGATGCGTCCGGACGGGGTCCTGACGACGGTGGACCTGGAGCCGGAGCGTCAGCAGTTCGCGAAGACGGCCTTCCGGGCCGCGGGCTTCGCCGGGAACCGGGCGCGTTTCATCCCGGGTCGCGCCCTGGACGTCCTGCCGCGGCTCGCGGATGGCGGATACGACCTCGTCTTCTGCGACGGCGACCGGCTGGAGTCCCTGGACTACCTCGCTGAATCGTTGCGCCTGCTGCGACCAGGGGGTCTGGTCTGCTTCGAGGGCGTCTTCTCGGACGGTCGCACGGTCGACTCGGCGGCCCAGCCGGCCGAGGTGCTGCGGGTGCGCGAGCTGTTGCGGGCGGTCCGCGAGAGCCAGGAGCTGCTGCCCACCCTGCTGCCGGTGGGCGACGGCCTGCTGTGCGCGGTGCGACGGCCCTGAGCCCCGGGGGAATCCCCGCAAGGACCCCCGACACACCCCTGCCCCGGCGCGGTGGGTACCGTGCCGGGGCAGGAGTGGACAATCCTGGCTTGTCGCGTCAGCCGACTACCTGCTTCAGGGCGTCGCCGAGTGCTTCGGCCTCGTCCGGGGTCAGCTCGACGACAAGCCGACCGCCGCCTTCGAGCGGAACGCGCATGACAATGCCCCGCCCCTCCTTGGTCACCTCGAGCGGGCCGTCGCCCGTCCGCGGCTTCATGGCCGCCATGCCTGTTCCCCTTCCTGAAACCAGCTCTTCGTCAGCCGACGGCCCCTGATCGGGAGCACACGTCACCGGCATCGAACACATTGCTTCCAGGTCATTATCCCGCATCACAGGACCCGATGACCAACATCAGGTTGCATCGCTTGTGCAACGCGCTTCCGCAAAACCGCCCTTTTCGGCGATCAGCCTGCGATACTTCGCCGCCGCCCCGCCGATCCTCCCCCGTCGGGCTTTGACGCAGCTCACATGTGCGGGGTGCGTGATCTCCGCCATCCTGGGGGTCCCCAGGACGACGTCCGGGGGAGGTCAGGACGAAAAAGACGCGAAGGGAAGCCCCGATGGCCGACACCGTTCTGTACGAGGTGAGCGACGGACTCGCCACGATCACGCTCAACCGGCCCGAGGCCATGAACGCGATGAACGTCGAGGCGAAGGTCGCCCTGCGGGACGCGGCGGAGGCCGCCGCGGCGGACACCGCCGTACGGGCCGTGCTGCTGACGGCGGCGGGCGACCGGGCGTTCTGCGTGGGCCAGGACCTGAAGGAGCACGTGGGCCTGCTGCTGTCGGACAAGGAGTCCGGGACGCAGCACACCATGAACACCGTCCGGGACCACTACAACCCGATCGTCAAGGCGCTCACCGGGATGCGGAAGCCCGTGGTGGCGGGCGTCAACGGCGTCGCGGCCGGGGCCGGCTTCGGCTTCGCGCTGGCGGCGGACTACCGGGTGGTGGCCGACACCGCCGCGTTCAACAGCTCCTTCGCGGGTGTCGCGCTCACCGCCGACTCCGGCATGTCGTGGACGCTGCCCCGGCTGATCGGTGCGAGCCGCGCCTCCGACCTGCTGCTCTTCCCGCGCTCGATCAGCGCGCGGGAGGCGTACGAACTCGGCATCGTGAACAAGCTGGTCCCGGCCGCCGACCTCGCCGAGGAGGCCCTGAAGGTCGCCCGCGCCCTGGCCGAGGGGCCGACGGTCGCCTACGCGGCCCTCAAGGCGTCGCTGGCCTACGGGGCGGATCACTCGCTGTCCGAGGCCCTGGAGAAGGAGGACGAGCTCCAGACGGCGGCCGGGGCCTCCGAGGACCACACGATCGCGGTCCAGGCGTTCCTGGCGAAGGAGAAGCCGCGGTACGTGGGCCGGTGACACCGGCCGTGGCCCGGGTCGTCGTCAGCGGCGGCCCCGGGCCACGCACTCCTTCAGATGGTCGTCGACGAGGCCGCACGCCTGCATCAGGGCGTAGGCCGTCGTCGGCCCGATGAACCGCAGGCCGCGCTTCTTCAGCGCCTTGGACAGGGCCGTCGACTCGTCCGTCACGGCCGGGACGTCGGCGAGGGTGAGCGGCGCCGGGCGGGTCGCCGGATCCGGGGCGTACGACCAGATCAGGGCGTCGAGCTCGCCGGGCGACCAGGTCGCCAGCGTCTTCGCGTTCGCCAGGGTCGCGTCGATCTTGGCCCGGTTGCGGATGATGCCCTCGTCCAGGAGGAGCCGCTCGCGGTCCGCCTCGCCGAACTCCGCGACCGAGGCGATCCGGAAGCCGGCGAAGGCCCGCCGGAATCCCTCGCGGCGGCGCAGGATCGTGATCCAGGAGAGACCCGACTGGAACGCCTCCAGGCACAGCCGCTCGAACAGCGCGTCGTCGCCGTGGACGGGTCGGCCCCACTCCTCGTCGTGGTACGCGACGTAGTCCTCGGCCGACAGGCCCCAGGGGCAGCGCGGGCGGCCGTCCGGGCCCGTGACGGCTCCGCCGCTCACCGGTCCTCGTCCTTCCGCAGCGAGGGCCCCGCCCCGCCGTTCCCGCCCGCCAGCGCCGCCTGCAGCTCCGCGATCCGCGCGTCCCGCTCGGCGAGTTCGGCGCCCAGGCGGCCCAGGACGTCGTCCACGTCGGCCATGCGGTAGCCCCGCGCGGTCACCGGCAGCCGGAGCGCCTCGATGTCGGCGCGGTCGACGGGCCGGGACGCCGGAAGGGGGTCGATCAGCTGCTCCGGTGCCACGTCGGGCAGCACCTCGCTGTCGCCTCCGCCGACCACCGCCAGGGTGACCGCCGCGACGACCACGACCATCGCGATCAGCAAGAACCAGAACACCAGCGCGCCTCTCCCCGGAATGGAAAACGTCCCACCGCCGATCGTGCCATGTGCCACCGACGGTTAGGGTCACTGGCGAACGGACGCGAGGGAGGACAAAAGGGATGCTGCGCTTGGGACGGCGTGAATTCGGGCCGCATGAGCCGGTGATCATGGCGATCGTCAACCGGACCCCCGATTCCTTCTACGACCAGGGCGCCACCTTCCGCGACGAGCCGGCTCTCGCCCGCGTGGAGCAGGCGGTCGCCGAGGGCGCCGCCATCATCGACATCGGCGGGGTGAAGGCGGGCCCCGGCGAGGAGGTCACGGCGGAGGAGGAGGCGCGGCGCACGGTCGGCTTCGTCGCCGAGGTACGGCGCCGGCATCCGGACGTCGTCATCAGCGTGGACACCTGGCGCGCCGATGTCGGCGAGGCGGTCTGCGAGGCCGGCGCGGACGTCCTCAACGACGCGTGGGGCGGGGTGGACCCGCGGCTCGCGGAGGTCGCCGCCCGGTACGGCGCCGGCCTCGTCTGCACCCACGCGGGCGGCGCCGAGCCGAGGACCCGGCCGCACCGGATCGAGTACGAGGACGTGATGGCCGACATCCTGCGGGTGACCGTGGGGCTGGCGGAGCGCGCGGTCGAGCTGGGCGTCCGGCGGGACGGGATCATGATCGACCCGGGTCACGACTTCGGCAAGAACACCCGCCACAGCCTGGAGGCGACCCGGCGGCTCGACGAGATGACCCGGACGGGGTGGCCGGTGCTCGTCTCGTTGTCCAACAAGGACTTCGTGGGGGAGACGCTGGACCGGCCGGTGAAGGAGCGGGTGCTGGGCACGCTGGCGACGACGGCGGTGTCCGCGTGGCTGGGAGCGCAGGTCTACCGCGTGCACGAGGTGGCCGAGACGCGGCAGGTCCTGGACATGGTGGCGACCATCGCGGGGCACCGCCGGCCCGCCGTGGCCCGGCGGGGCCTGGCGTAGGCGCGGGGTGCCGGGCACCCCGCGCCCGGCACCGAGGCCGCCGGGCGCGGCGATCCTCAGCGGCCGCCCGTCTCCTTCGTGACCAGGGCGACCGCCTCGTCCACGTCGTCCGTCACGTGGAAGAGCAGGAGGTCGCGCTCCGATGCCTTGCCGCCCGCGACGACCGAGTCGCGGAGCCAGTCGACGAGGCCCTTCCAGTACTCCGTGCCGAAGAGCACGATCGGGAAGCGGGTCACCTTGCGCGTCTGGACCAGGGTGAGCGCCTCGAAGAGCTCGTCGAGGGTGCCGAGGCCGCCCGGGAGGACCACGAAGCCCTGCGCGTACTTCACGAACATCGTCTTGCGGACGAAGAAGTAGCGGAAGTTCACGCCGATGTCGACGTGCGGGTTGAGCCCCTGCTCGAAGGGGAGCTCGATGCCGAGGCCCACCGAGATGCCCTTGGCCTCCCGGGCGCCCTTGTTCGCCGCCTCCATGGCGCCCGGGCCGCCGCCCGTGATCACCGCGAAGCCCGCCTCGACCAGCGCGCGGCCGAGCCGCACGCCGGCCTCGTACTCGGGCGAGTCCGGCTTCGTGCGGGCCGAGCCGAAGACGCTGATCGCGCTCGGCAGTTCGGCGAGCGCGCCGAAGCCCTCGACGAACTCGGACTGGATGCGCATGACCCGCCAGGGGTCGGTGTGCACCCACTCCGAGTCGCCCTCGGTGTCCAGCAGACGCTGATCCGTGGTGCCCGGCTGGACCTGCTCGCGGCGCCTGAGCACCGGTCCCAGCCGCTGCTCCTCCGGCTTCTGCGCTCCCTCGGGGATACCCATGGCCTGCTCCCTCCACCGATCCACTGATCTTCTGGTTCGGTCAGGGTAGGTGCACGGACGTGACAAAAAGCGAAATTACGGCTGTCAGGCAGTGAGCCAGTCGCGGAGCCGGTCCTCGCACCGGACGATCCGCTCCACGACGACGTGCTCGTCGACCTTGTGGGCGTAGATCGGGTCACCGGGGCCGTAGTTGACCGCGGGGACGCCGAGCGCGCTGAAGCGGGCCACGTCGGTCCAGCCGAACTTGGGCAGCGCGGTGCCGCCGACCGCCTTCATGAACTCGGCCGCGGCCGGGTGGGAAAGGCCGGGCAGGGCGCCGCCGCTGTGGTCGTCGATCACGAACTCGGCGACCCCGCAGTCCGCGAAGACCTCGCGGACGTGCGCCTCGGCCTCGGCCTGCGTGAGGTCGGGGGCGTAGCGGTAGTTGACGACGACCGTGCAGGCGTCGGGGATGACGTTGTTGGCGACGCCGCCCTCGATCCGCACCGCGTTGAGGCCCTCGTGGTACTCCAGGCCGTCGATGACCGGCTTGCGGGGCTCGTACGCGGCGAGGCGGGCGAGGACCGGGGCGGCCGCGTGGATGGCGTTGGAGCCCATCCAGGACCGCGCGGAGTGGGCGCGCTCGCCCTCCAGGTGCAGGAGGACCCGCAGGGTCCCCTGGCAGCCGCCCTCGACCTCGGCGTTCGAGCCCTCCAGGAGGATCGCGAAGTCGCCCTCCAGCCAGTCGGGGTGCGCCTCGGCGACCTTCCCGAGGCCGTTCAGGTGGGCGGCGACCTCCTCGTTGTCGTAGAACACGAAGGTGAGGTCGCGGTTGGGCTCGGGGACGGTCGCGGCGATCCGGAGCTGGACGGCGACGCCCGACTTCATGTCGGTGGTGCCGCAGCCCCACAGGATGCCGTTCTCGTCGAGGCGCGAGGGAACGTTGCCCGCGATCGGGACGGTGTCGATGTGGCCGGCCAGGACGACGCGCTCCGCGTGGCCGAGCCGGGTGCGGGCCACGACGTTGTTGCCGTACCGGTCGACGGTGAGGTGCGGCAGGGCGCGCAGGGCCTGCTCGATCGCGTCGGCGAGCGGCTTCTCTGTCCCGCTGACGGAAGGGAAGTCGACGAGCGCGGCGGTGAGCGCGGGGCCGTCCATCGTGAGGTCGAGGGGAGCATTGTCAGCCATGTGCCGACCCTAACCCGGCCTCCAGTACGGTTGGCCCCGTGTCCGAGCCCAACCGCCACCCCCGCAGCTCTCGCTCAGGCCGTCTCGCCAGGTTCACGGCCGGGTTCGTCGTGCTCCTCGGCCTGGCCGGCTATCTCACCGTGCACCACGTCACGGGCCCCAAGGGCGCTCCGGGCTGCACCGTGGGCAGTGGCGAGAACACGTACACGTTCTCGCCGGAGCAGGCGTCGAACGCCGCCACCATCTCCGCCGTGGGCACCACGCGGCGGATGCCCGAGCGCGCGGTCACGATCGCCCTGGCGACGGCGCTCCAGGAGTCCGCGCTGCGCAACATCCGGCACGGCGACCGGGATTCGCTCGGCCTCTTCCAGCAGCGCCCGTCCATGGGCTGGGGCACGCCGGAGCAGATCATGGACCCGGTGTACTCCTCGGGGAAGTTCTACGAGGGTCTCGCGAAGGTCCCCGGCTATTCGCGGCTCCCGCTGACCGTGGCGGCGCAGAAGGTGCAGCGCAGCGGTTTCCCGCAGGCGTACGCGAAGCACGAGCCGGACGCGGCGCTGCTCTCCGCGGCGCTGACCGGCCGCTCGGCGGCGTCCCTGAACTGCACGACGAGCCCGTCGAAGGACGGGCAGCCGGGGGATCCGGCGAAGGTGCGGGCGGAGCTGGTGCGGGCCTTCGGCGAGAAGGCGGCCCCGAAGCCGGCGGGCGGGAGCGGGGGCAGCGCGGGACGGTCCGGGGCGAGCCTGGGCGGGGCTCCCGCCGTGCTCACCGTGCCCGTCCTCGCGACCACCGGCACGGATGCGCAGCGAGGCTGGGAGCTGGCCCACTGGGCGGTGGCGCGGGCGGACGACCTGCGGATCTCCGAGGTCGCCTACGCGGACCGGGTCTGGCGCGCGAGCGACCCCTCCGGGGCGTGGCGGAAGACGGACGGCGACAGCGGCGGCGGGGTTCGCGTCCGGCTGGCGCAGTAACCGAACACCGACCCGAGCGCGCGTACGGGATGTCACCCGACCGGGCTGTTCGCCCCATTCCGGGTGCTCGTCACTCCCCCTCACCGTCCCGCACGCCCATCCCCTTGCGGGACACGGGCAGTGACGGTTCGGCAAGGGGTGGATCTTCGGGCGCGTTCGTCCGCTTTCCTCCCGACCCGATAATGCGACGCATCCCGCAGCCTTTACCTTCGACCGCCGAAACCTCAGCCTCCCCCGCCTCGGTTGTCACGGAGTCAGAACGTCCTCTCCGTCGAAGGAGCACCATGTCCCTCCCCCTGACCCGTCGGATCGCCCGCGCCGCACTCCTCGTGGCGGCCGGAGCAGCCCCCGTGGTCGGTGCGGCCGGGTCCGCGAGCGCCCTGGACCACAGCATCGCGCCCACCGGAGCCCTCTCCGGTGTCTCCAGCCTGGACGGCGCCGGTGTCGGCAACGCCGTCGACGGCGCCTCGCAGACCGCCACCGGCGTGGTCGGCGACACCGGCGGCAAGGCCGTCGACTCGGCCGTCCCGGCCGCGGGCAAGACCGTGGGCGCGGCCGGCAGGACCGCCGCCCCCGCCGCGCAGAAGGTCGCGGGCGACACCGCGGGCAGCGCGGGCGAGGTCCTCGGCGAGACCGCCGGGAGCGCCCCGGCGGCGGGCGGCCTCGGCCAGGCCCTGCCGGCCGGTGGCGGCGCGCCCTCCCTGGGCGGTCTGCCGCTCGGCGGCTGAACCGGCCGGGTACTCCGGCACCGGTGCGGCAGAGGGCCCGGGGAGCGTCACGCTCCCCGGGCCCTCTCGCGTCCGTGCGGGTCAGCCGAGCCGCTTGACGGCCGCCTCGACCCGCTCGTCGGTGGCGGTGAAGGCCACGCGGACGAACCGCTCCCCCGCCGCCCCGTAGAAGTCCCCGGGGGCGACCAGGATGCCCTTCTCCGCGAGGTGGGCGACCGTCTCCCAGCACGGCTCGTCGCGGGTCGCCCACAGGTAGAGGCTCGCCTCGCTGTGCTCGATCCGGAAACCGTGCGACTCCAGGGCCGCGCGCAGGGCCGCGCGCCGGGCGGCGTACCGCTCCCGCTGCTCGGCCACGTGCGTGTCGTCGCCGAGGGCGGCGACGGTCGCGGCCTGCACCGGGGCGGCGGTCATCATGCCGCCGTGCTTGCGGATCTGCAGCAGCTCGCCGAGGACGGCCGCGTCGCCCGCGATGAACGCGGCGCGGTAGCCGGCCAGGTTGGAGCGCTTGGAGAGCGAGTGGACGGCGACGATCCCTTCGTACGTACCGCCGCAGACGTCCGGGTGGAGCACGGAGACCGGGTCGGCCTCCCAGCCCAGCTCCAGGTAGCACTCGTCGGAGAAGACGAGGATGCCGTGCTCACGCGCCCAGGCCACGATCCGGACCAGCTCGTCCTTGGCGAGCACCTTGCCGGTGGGGTTCGAGGGCGAGTTGAGCCAGAGCAGCTTGACCGCGGCCGGGTCGAGATCGGCGACCGGGTCGTCGTAGACGACGGGCTCGGCGCCGCAGAGCCGCGCGCCGACCTCGTACGTCGGGTAGGCGAGCCGCGGGTAGGCGACCTGGTCCCCCGCGCCGAGCCCCAGCTGGGTCGGCAGCCAGGCGACCAGCTCCTTGGAGCCGACGACGGGCAGCACGTTCGTGTGCGCGAAGCCGACCGCGCCGAGGCGCCGCTCGCACCAGCCCGTCAGCGCGTCCCGCAGCTCGGTGGTGCCCCACACCGTGGGATAGCCCGGCGAGTCGGCCGCGGCGATCAGTGCCCGCTGGATCAGCTCCGGCACCGGGTCGACGGGCGTGCCCACGGACAGGTCCACGATGCCGTCCGGGTGGGCGGCCGCCGTCTTCTTGTACGGCTCCAGCTTGTCCCAGGGGAAGACGGGCAGGCGCGAAGAGACTGCGCTCACGAGTTGGCTCACTTCCTCGTCACGTACGGGGTGACGCGTCGGGCGGGGTGACACGTCGGGAAACGCGTCGGCCCCGTACAGCGGGCGAAGCCGTACGGGACCGAAGGCGGTTGATCAGCCGTTCTGCGGCGGCAGGGCGGCGATGAAGGGGTGGTCGCGCTCGATCAGGCCGAGCTTGGAGGCACCACCGGGCGAACCGAGCTCGTCGAAGAACTCGACGTTCGCCTTGTAGTAGTCCTTCCACTCCTCCGGGGTGTCGTCCTCGTAGAAGATGGCCTCGACCGGGCACACCGGCTCACAAGCACCACAGTCGACGCATTCGTCCGGGTGGATGTACAAGGACCGGGAGCCCTCGTAGATGCAGTCGACGGGGCACTCCTCGATGCAAGCCTTGTCCTTGACGTCGACACAAGGCTGCGCGATGACGTAGGTCACGCTGTCGTTCCTCCTCGGTAGGGCTGGTCTGCGCGGGAGCGCGGCGTCGTCGATGCCCGCCCCTAGTATCTCCGTTCTTGGGGACGATCCGAACAGGAGGGGCGGAGAAGCTGTGGAATTCACCGCTGGAGGGCGCCTTGAGGTGCGTATTACCCGCGCTGACGTGGGAAAACGTGTCTCAGTTCGGTACGTGACGGAGTCCGCTGCCCCGGGTGAACGCTTCACCGACGCGGTCGGTGTTCTCACATCATGGGACGCGGGTGTGCTGCTGATCACACGCCGGACCGGTGAGAGCGTCCGGATCGCGGAATCCGCGCTGGTCGCGGGCAAGGTGGTCCCCGCGGCCCCGGCCCGCCGCCGTGGGCCCGCCGCCTCCTTCGAGGAGCTCGCGCGGGTGCTGGCCCGCGCGTGGGAGCCGGTGGAGAGCGAGCCCCTCGGCGAGTGGACCCTGCGGGCCGCCTCGGGGTTCACCCGGCGGGCTAATTCGGCGCTGCCGCTCGGCGACCCCGGGCTCCCCCTCGACGAGGCCCTGGAGCGGGTACGCGACTGGTACGCGCGGCGCGGGCTCCCCGCCTACGTCCAGACGTCGACCGGCGCCGAGGGCACGCAGGAGCTTCTCTGCGCGGAGCTGGAGCGGCGCGGCTGGTACCCGGAGGTCTCGGCGGAGGTGCGGACCGGGGGGCTGGCTCCGATCGCGGACCTGGACGCGGACGTGTCGCCGGTCCGCCTCTCCCGGTCCCTGGACGCCGGCTGGCTCGGCCGCTACAACCGCTCGGGCGAGCCCGGACCGCACGTGCTGAAGGTGCTGACCGGCGGCCCCAGTGTGTGGTTCGCGTCCGTACCGGGCACGGGAGACATACCGGCCGCGATCGGGCGCTGTGTGGTGGACGGTCGCTGGGCCGGGTTCATGGCGGTGGAGGTCGACCCCGCGCTCCGGCGTCAGGGCCTGGCCACGGCCGTCATGACGGCGCTCGCCCGGCAGGCCCTCGACGAGGGCGCGTCGGCGGCCTGGCTCCAGGTGGAGCAGGACAACGACGGGGCGCGGGCGCTGTACGAGGGCATGGGCTTCGCGGTCCATCACCACTACCACCACTACCGGGCGGCGGAGGCGGGAGCGAGGTGACCGGCGTGACCGACTGGCGGCGGGAGTTCGCCCAGGAGGCCCGTGCGCGGCGCCCGGATCTCGCACGGCTCTGTCTGCTGATCGGGGCGGAGGCGGACCCGACGGTCACGGAGGCCGACCTCGACGCGGCGGAGATCGAGCTGGACCGGCTGGCCGGCGAGCTGCCGTACGGTATGCGCGACCCCGAGGAGTGGGCGGCGGCGCTCGCCCGGCTGCTCGGCGGCCGGTACGGCTTCCAGGGCGTCCCCGCCGACTACCAGCGGCTGGAGTCCTCGCTGCTCCACGAGGTCCTGCGGCGGAGGCGGGGCCTGCCGATCCTGCTGTCGGTGGTCTGGATGGAGGTCGCGCGCCGGGCGGGTGCGCCGGTGTACGGGCTCGGCCTGCCGGGCCACTTCGTCATCGGCTTCGGCGACCCGTCGGCCCAGGTCCTCGCGGACCCCTTCGCGGGCGGCCGGGCGATGACGGGCATCGACGCGGAGCTCCTGGTGGCGGGCGCGACCGGTGAACCCCTGGAACCCTCGATGCTGCGCCCCGCGGACCCGCTGGAGATCGTGCTGCGCATCCTCAACAACATCCGCGCCTGGGCGACCCCTCGCCCGGAACGCTCCGCGGTCGCGCTGTGGGCCGTGGAACTCTCCCTGCTCCTCCCCTCGCACCCGGCGCGCCTCCGCTACGAACACGCGGAGCTGCTGGTCCAGCGCGGCGAGTTCCTCGCGGGCGCGGCGGAGATGGAGGCGTACGCCACGGTGGTCGACGCGGTCGAACCCAGCGCGGCGGCGTCGATCAGGAACAGGGCGCAGGCGGCGCGGGCGCTGCTGAACTGACCGCCCCGGGCGGACGGTGGCGGCCGCCGTCCAGGCCGTCGCCGCCCCGGCCTCGGCCCGGGAGCCGTCTCAGACGCTCGGGACGCCGCCGGCGCCGGGGCAGCCCATGGCGAGGGCGAGCCGGTGGGAGAGGTCCTGGAGGACGCGGATGTTCGCCTCCTTGACGCTGCCCTCGCGCGGGCGGGGGCCGTAGACCAGCTCCGCGTGCACGATGGGCTTGCCGACGCCCTTCACCTCGCAGGCGAACCACAGGTCGGCGCTCGCGTCGCCGCCTTCCGCCAGCAGACCGACGGGCAGGCGTGCCGCCGCGACCACCTCGGGCTGCGGCGCGGGCACCCGGTCGACCTCCTCGAACAGCACCGTCATCTTCGCCGGGCTCTCCTCGGGGTCCTCCACGTCCGGCTCGATCACGCAGTCCGTCCGCACCCCGCCGCTGTCGAGCTCGGGGTCGTGCAGCATCTCCTTCAGCGAGTCGGCGACCTCGTACGAGCGGTACGCGAACCGCTTCGTCTCCGAGATCCGCTCCAGCGCCTTCGCCGCCTTCGGCGACAGGCCCCCGCAGACCGCGGCGGCCGCCACCGTCGACGTCGCGGCCTGTCCCGGGTCGCCGACGCCGCACGCCGTGACCGTCATCGCCAGCCCCAGGCCGCCCACGGCCCGCCTTGCCGCACCCATCACGTCTACCCCTCAGTGAGCCGAGTTCCCGCGTTCACCCCAGCAAGTCTCGTCAGCTCGGGGACCCTCGGATCGTAGTCAGGCAGACCGTGGGTAACCCTTTCCCACCTGAGGAATTCGCATTCCGCCGGTATCTTCACAAGCCGCGCACGACAGGTTCACCATCGCAACCTCGTGAGGACGTGAAGGAGCCCCGCCCGGGATGCCGGGCGGGGCTCCTTCACGTCGCGGTACGGACCGTCAGCCCTCGCCGTCGAGGTCGATGACCTTCGTCCGCTCGGCCGCGGTCTTGCCCATCAGGGCGTCGCGCATCACGAAGGCCACGTCGTCGGCGGAGACCTGGTGCTTCCGGCCGTCCGCCTTGGTGATCATGATGCCGTCGAAGACGCCGTCGAGGAGCTCGTCGATCGCCTTCTTGTCGTAGACCTCGACCAGACGGCCGTTGACGGCCTTCATGGAGAGGATCTGCGGCAGCGAGCGCGCCGGGCCGAACTTGATCTCCTTCGGGCCCGCCTTGATCAGGATCACGCCGGACATCGCGGGCTGGGCGAACTCCCTCATCGCCCGGTCGAGCTCGGCCTGGGTGACGGTGGGCTGGCGGGTGACGACGGGCAGCTCGACGGGCTTCGACTGCCCGGTCTGCACCTGGGCGCGGAACGCGTCCTTCACGAAGATCATCGAACGGGCGACGTCCAGGCCCTTGCCCGGCTTCCCCGGCACGGCGGTGACCTTGCCCGGGGAGAACGTGATCGTGCCCTCCGTCGCCGACCCGGACGCGCCCGAGACGTCGGCGAGGGCGACGGCCAGCTTCTCCTCGTCGACCGGAAGCTTCGGTTCGGCGACGCGCTCGCCGCCGAAGAGGGAGCCGATCACGGAGACGGGGTTGTAGTCGCTGCCCGCGGCCGCCCGGACGGTCTCCTGGCTGTCGAGGGTGAGACCGGCCTTGTCCGGCGAGAGCGCGACCGTCTTGCCGCCGACGTCGAGCTGGAGGGGCGCGTGGGCACGCTTGCCGAGGGCGGCCTCCAGCTTGTTGACCGCCTCCTCCTTCGTACCGCCGCCGATGTCGACGCCGAGGACGGTGGTGCCCTTGGGGACGTCGGAGTGGTTGAGGAGCAGTCCGGCGCCGTAGGCGACGCCGACCAGCCCGAACACGCCGACGCCGACGAGGACGAGCTTGGAGCGGCCCTGCTTCGCCGGGGCGGGCGCGGGCGTCGGCCTCCTGGGCGCGGCGGGCGCCGGGGCGCCGCCGACGACCTCGGGGGCCGAGAAGCCGTGCTCCGGGGCTCGGGGCGCGCGGTCGGGGCCGGACGGGCCGCCGGGGCCCGAGGGCACGACGGGGATGCCGCTCGTGAGCGTGTCCCCGGAGACGTGGCCACCGGGGCCGGCGCCGGGAGGGGTGACCGGGCCGGGGCTCTGCGGGGTGAGGACGGCGGTGTCGTCGGACATGCGCGGCGCTCCCCCGAAGGGGCCGCCGGCGACGGGGCCGCCGCCACCCATCGGCCCGCTTCCTCCCGGGCCGCCGGCCGGTCCGCCCGCGAGAGGTCCGGCGCCCATCGGGCCGCCCACCGTGCTGCTGCCGGTGACGGGCCCGGTGGTCGGGCCGCTGGGCGCCTCCGGGGCGTACGGCGCGCCGTCGGGGCCGTACCCGGCCTCCTCCTGCGGCGGCGGCGTGAGGAACATCGGGGTGCCGGCCGCGGGGGTCGCCGAGATCGAGGCGCCCCCTATGGTCGGGATGCCGCCGGTCGCGGGTCCCGCGAAGCCGGAGCCGCGTGCCGGACCGCCCGACGCCGGGGGCCGCGGGCCGGGGGGAGGCGTGCGGCCGGGCGCGCCGGGACCGCCACGCGGTGCCGCCCCGCCCCGAGGGCCGGGGCCGCCACGGGGACCGGCGCCGGGACCGGCGCTCCGTCCGGCGGGCGCCGAGGGGGCGGAGGCCCCGGAAGGCCCGGACGGAGCGGGAGGCGCGGCCGGGGTCGCGGGCGCGGCGGGAGCGGCTCC
The DNA here is from genome assembly GCF_040653355.1 of Streptomyces sp. NPDC047971. Taxonomy (NCBI): domain Bacteria; kingdom Bacillati; phylum Actinomycetota; class Actinomycetes; order Kitasatosporales; family Streptomycetaceae; genus Streptomyces; species Streptomyces sp. NPDC047971. The sequence continues at coordinate 57,253 of NZ_JBEZNW010000021.1, forward strand.
CTTGCGCGGGGCGAACCAGTCGCTGGTCGGCTTCTCCTCCGCCTTGGGGGGCTCCGCCTGGGCCGGCGGCTCGGGGGCCGGTGCGGGCGCGGGCGCGGGTGCCGGGACGGCCTCGGCGGCCGGGGCGCTCTCGCGCTCGGGCTTCGGCGCGTCCCCGTCCGCGACCGGCTTGCGGACCACCACGGGCGGGATCGGCCGCGAACCCGGGATGTTGATCCGGATCCGGGTGGTCAGCGTGGTCTCGGTCTTCGGCTCCTCCGGCTGGGGCGGAGCGGGCACGGCGGAGGCGCCGGCCGGGTCGTCGGCCCCGTCCTGCGTGGGGTGGAGCGACGGATACTGGCGGGATCCGTACGGCGGTGTACCCGACGGGTACGCGGCTCCACCGCGCCCCTGGGCGCCGGAGGACGAACTGTCAGTCTCTCGACCAGTTTCACGACTCAAAGCAGGTTCTCCCGGTTGGCTCCACCGCCCGCTCTTGCTGGTGCTCGTGTACCCGGGCGGCTCGGCGGCGCGCACCACCATACTGGCCGTCGCCGACAGGCACCCGACGGCCGGGGACCGAGTACGGGGCATTCCGGCCGAAGTCCGGACGCCCCTCGCTCAAGTCGGCCTGTTCACGGGGCCGGTCGCGGCAGCCGCGCCATGGTGGCACACATCACAGCGACGGCCATGCCTCCAAGAAGGTAGATCATCTCGGCCGCCCCGCCCGCGAAGACCCCGTCGCCTTCCGGGCGTCCGAGGCTGAGCAGCACGATCGTCACCAGCCAGCCCACGCCCGGCGCGACGATGCCGAGCTGGGTCTCGGTGGCGCGCAGCCCGCCGTAGAAGACGCCGGCGGTGGCGAGCAGCGAGAGAACCAATCCTCCCGGGAACCATGCGGTTTGGGCCAGCGAGCCGGCGGCGCCGACCGCTGAGCCGAGGACGAGGAGGAATACGTACCAGACGACCCGGACGTTCACGATCCCTCCACTCCCGCGAAGAGGTCGGTCTCCCGCACCCCCGCCGGTGTGCCCGGCGTGCCGCTGACCAACTGGTAGTACTCCGTGGTGAAGATCGGCTGTCCCAGTTCGTTCGACAGCGCGAAGAACGGCCCATCGACGGCGATTTGGGTGGCATGTGCCCGCATCGCGGCGGTCTTGCGGTCCGTATGGCCCGCTTCTCCGTCGATCTCGGCGGTGATCAGGAACTCGTCCACGACTCCGGGGACGTCGTCGATCTCGGCGATGCCGGGGAAGTCGGCGCCCTCGGCGCGCAGCCGGGCGAAGCCGGACTCGGCGACCGGGCGCGGGACCCGGTTCCAGTAGATCTTCACGATCGTGTGCGCCGGGCCGAGGTCGGGGCGGTACGAGGCGTCCGCGGCCAGCTCGGCGGCGCGCATGGCGACCCGGTGGGCCTGGATGTGGTCGGGGTGGCCGTAACCGCCGTCGGGGTCGTAGGTGACCAGGACCTGGGGGCGGGTCTCCCGGATGATCTCGACGAGGTACGGGGCGGCGGTGTCGACGTCCGTGTTCCAGAAGGCGTTCTCGCGCCGGTTCTGCTCGACTCCCATCATTCCGGAGTCACGGAAGCGTCCGGGGCCGCCGAGGAAGCGGTGGTCGGTGACGCCCAGCTCCTTCATCGCGGCGGCGAGTTCGCCGACGCGGTGGGCCCCGAGCCGGTCCTCCCGGTCGGGTGCCAGATGGGCGAGTTCGGGCGGAATGACCTCGCCCTCCTCGCCGAGCGTGCAGGTCACGAGCGTGACCAGCGCGCCCTCGGCCGCGTACTTGGCCATGGTGGCGCCGTTGTTGATCGACTCGTCGTCGGGGTGCGCGTGCACCAGGAGCAGACGACGGGCTGGGAGAACCGTCATGGCCCCACCCTACGAGGCAGGGCCCGGATCGGGACGGCGGGCCGCGCGACGGCGGCCGCGAGAGCCCGGCTCAGAACTTGAGGCCGCCGATCATGCCCGCCACGTTCGTGGTGAGCGTGCTGATGGACGGGGCGATGGACGAGCTCGCCAGGTAGAACCCCAGGAGCGCGCAGACCGCCGCATGTCCAGCCTTCAGCCCGGATTTCCGGATCAGCAGGAAGACGACGATCGCCAGCAGCACCACCGCCGAAATCGAGAGTGCCACGGCGGTTCACCTCCACACTTCTTCGGTCGGATATTCGGACGGTCAGGTCGGCGAGCATGTGCCAGCTGTCCCCTACCCACCCAGCGCTACGGATCATAACTATGTGTGGCACCGCATTGATGGTGTACGGGGGCACAGGGGGGCGCACAGCGCTAGGTTCGATCGCATGACCTCCAGGCAACAGCGGTCGTTCCCGCTCTCGTTCCCCCGTCAGTACGCCCGGACGCAGCGCTTCACCCTGGGCCTTCCGCGGGCGTTCTCGGTCTCCCCGGACGGTGAGCGGGTGGTGTTCGTGCGCTCGTCGTCGGGTACGGACCGCTCGCACGCGCTGTGGGTTCTGGACCTGGCCGGGGAGGTGCGGGAGCGGCTCGCGGCGGACCCGGAGGCGCTGTTGGAGGGCGCGGCCGAGGAGTTGTCGGCGGAGGAGCGCGACCGGCGGGAGCGGAGCCGTGAGGGTTCGGCCGGGATCGTGTCCTACGCGGTGGACGGGGCGGTGGAGTTGGCGGCGTTCGCACTGTCGGGGCGGCTGTTCGCGGCGGAGCTGAGGGCGGGGACGGCACGGGAGCTGAGGGTGCCGGGGCCGGTGATCGATCCGCGGCCGTCACCGGACGGGCGGCGCATCGCCTATGTGACGGCGGGCGCTCTGCGGTCGGTGGGTGCGGACGGGCAGGGCGACCGGGCGCTGGCGGAGCCGGAGGACTCGCACACGACCTACGGGCTGGCGGAGTTCGTGGCGGCCGAGGAGATGGGGCGCTCGCGGGGCTTCTGGTGGTCGCCCGACTCGGACCGCCTGCTGGTGGCGCGGGCGGACGACCGGCCCGTGCGGCGGTGGTGGATCGCGGATCCGGCGCACCCGGACCGGGAGCCGCGGGTGGTGCCGTACCCGGCGGCGGGCACGCCGAACGCGGAGGTGCGGCTGTACCTGGTGGATCTGGCCGGGGAGCGTACGGAGGTCGACTGGGACCGGGAGCGGTATCCGTATCTGGCCCGGGTGCACTGGTCCTCCGACGGCCCTCCGCTGATCCTCGTACAGGCGCGTGACCAGCGCACCCAGCTGTATCTGGCGGTGGACGCGGAGACCGGGGCGACGCGGACGGTGCACGCGGACGAGGACCCGGTGTGGCTGGAGCTGCTGCCGGGGGCGCCGGCCTGGGGGCCGGGAGGGCGGCTCGTGCGGATCGCCGACGAGGCCGGGGCGCGCGTCCTGGCGGTCGGGGACCGGGCGTTGACGAACGCGCAGCTCCACCTGCGGGCCGTCCTGGACGTCGGGGAGGACGACGTCCTGGTGTCGGCGTCGGCGGGCGAGGAGGCGGCGGAGCCGGAGATCGGCGAGATCCATGTCTACCGGGTCGGCGAGCGGGGTGTGGAGCGGGTCTCGGAGGGGACCGGAATTCACTCGGCGGTGCGCGGCGGAGCGGTGACGGTGCTGTCCTCGGCCCGGCCCGACGCGGCGGGGAGCGTGGTGCGGGTGCTGCGGGACGGCGAGCAGGTGGCGGTCGTCGGCGCGCACGCGGAGACGCCGGTGCTGTCGGCGCGGGTGCGACTGGTGGCGGGGGGCGCACGGCGGATTCCGTGCGCCGTCCTGCTCCCCTCGGGGTACCGGGAAGGTGACGGACTACTCCCCGTGCTCATGGATCCGTACGGCGGGCCGCACGGCCAGCGGGTGGTCGCGGCGCACAACCCGCATCTGACGTCCCAGTGGTTCGCCGACCAGGGCTTCGCCGTGATCGTGGCGGACGGCCGGGGCGCTCCGGGCCGGTCTCCCGCCTGGGAGAAGGCGATCGCGAACGATCTGACACCCACCCTCGACGACCAGGTCGAGGCGCTGCACGCGCTGGCGGAGGACTTCCCGCTGGACCTGGGGCGGGTCGCGATCCGGGGCTGGTCGTACGGCGGCTATCTCGCCGCCCTCGGGGTGCTGCGGCGACCGGACGTCTTCCACGCGGCCATCGCGGGGGCGCCGCTGTCGGACCTGCGGCTGTACGACACCCACTACACGGAGCGGTATCTGGGGACGCCGCAGGACCGTCCGGAGGTGTACGCGGCGAACTCGCTGGTGACGGACGACGGTCTGTCGGCACCGGAGAACCCCGCGCGGCCGATGATGATCATCCATGGTCTCGCCGACGACAATGTGGTGATGGCCCATACCTTGCGTCTGTCCTCGGCGCTGCTCGCGGCGGGGCGCCCCCATGAGGTCCTGCCGCTGACGGGCGTGACCCATATGACGCCGCAGGAGCAGGTGGCGGAGAATCTGCTGCTGCTTCAGGTGGACTTCCTGAAGCGGTCGCTGGGGCTCGTCGAGCCGTAGTCACCAGCCGGGTGGCGGCGGGGACGGCGGGGACGGGGGCAGCGCGGCCACCGGCCGGTGGCGGGCGGTCCCGGCGGCGGCGCCGCGGCCGGCGAGCAGGATCAGTACGGCGATCCCGGCGAGCAGCCCGTAGGCGGAGGTGGCGAGGGTGAGCCGGCCGTCGTCGTCCAGCGCGCCGAGGTGCTCGACCCGGCCGAGCCGGAAGGCGATCGCCACTCCGGCACCGCCCCAGCCGGCCAGGAGGAATCCCGCGAGCAGCCCGAGGGGCCGCGCGAACGGGACGCGGGCGAAGGCACTCGCGGCGGCGAGCAGGAACAGCACGGCGAGCATCACGTTCAGCCAGCCCGGTGGCACGGCGAGCGCCGGCAGCAGGAGCGAGCGGCCGCCGGTGAAGCGGTCGACCGTGAACTCGACGGGCAGCGCCCGTGCCCCGTGCACCTCCCACGCCGCCCAGGCGACGCCGGCGCCCGCGAACAGGATCCCCGCCGCCACGGCCGCGCCGGTCCCGAGGCGGCCGGGCAGCTCGTCGCGGGACTCGGCGGGGCGACGGCCGGCCGCCGAGGTGACGACGAGACCGGTGGCGAGGGCGAGCGTGATCAGGGTGGTGACGAGGGCGTCCACCCCGGTGGCCCACAGGCCGGGGAGCCGTAACGCCAGGGTGACGGCCCCGGTGGCGGCGAGCGCGGACGCCGCGGAGGGGGAGCGCAGCGCGGTGACGGCGGTGGCGACGCAGGCGATGAGGAGGAGCGGGTCGACCAGCGAGGTGGCGGCCCGCCGCCGCGGCAGGAAGGCGCTCTCCCCCGCCCAGTACCAGGCGAGTTCGGCGGGTGAGCCGAAGGCCGCGAGGTCGCGGAGGAGCCAGACGGCGATGACGAGTGCGAGTGCGCCACAGAGCGCGGCGCCGGTGATGCGTGCCGGTCGAGTCACTGTCACGGAGCCGATACTCACCGCAACCACGCACCGAAACAAGCGGTTCCGCTTGCCACGGCCGGCCGGGGCGACATGGCGCGTCCCGGCCGGCCTACGGCACCCGCACGGCCGTACGCTGTCGAGTCTGCCGCGTTCGTATATCGGAGCCGGGTCGGGCAAGTTGCCTGGCCGTAAACGCGTGTGACGGTCTACTGCGACTCGTCCTCCGTCGGCACCACGTGCTTCTCCTCCGCGAAGTGACACGCCGAGTCGTGCTTCGCCGGGGTGTCCGCCAGCCGGAAGACCGCCGGGACCGCCAGCTCCGGTACCTCCAGCTCGCACCGCTGCTGGGCCTTCCAGCAGCGGGTGCGGAAGCGGCAGCCGGAGGGGATGTTGGCCGGGGAGGGCACGTCCCCGGCCAGGATGATGCGCTCGCGGTGCTCCCGCGCGTCCGGGTCGGGGACCGGGACGGCCGACAGCAGCGCCTGGGTGTACGGGTGGGTGGGGTGGTCGTAGATCTGCGCGTCCGTGCCGATCTCCACGATCCGGCCGAGGTACATGACGCCCACCCGGTCGGAGATGTGCCGGACGATCGACAGGTCGTGGGCGATGAAGACGTAGCTCAGCGAGAACTCGTCCTGGAGCTTCTCCAGGAGGTTCACCACCTGCGCCTGCACGGAGACGTCGAGCGCCGAGACCGGTTCGTCCGCCACGATGATCTCCGGCTGGAGCGCGAGGCCGCGGGCGATGCCGATGCGCTGGCGCTGACCGCCGGAGAACTGGTGCGGGTAGCGGTTGATGTACTCCGGGTTGAGCCCGACGACGTCCAGCAGGTCCTGGACCTTGCGCCGCCGGTCCCCCTTCGGGGCGACCTCGGGATGGATCTCGTACGGCTCGCCGATGATGTCGCCCACGGTCATCCGCGGGTTGAGCGAGGTGTACGGGTCCTGGAAGACCATCTGGATGTTGCGGCGGACGGCGCGCAGGGCCTTCGGGGAGAGCGTGGTGATGTCGTCGCCCTTGTAGCGGATCGAGCCCGACGTGGGGCGCTCCAGGTTGACCAGCATCTTGGCGACGGTCGACTTGCCGCAGCCGGACTCCCCGACGATGCCGAGGGTCTCCCCCGCCGTCAGGTCGAAGTCGACGCCGTCGACGGCCTTGACCGCGCCGACCTGCTTCTTGAAGAGGACGCCCTGGGTCAGCGGGTAGTGCTTGTACAGGTCCCTGACCTCGAGAATCGGCTCAGCCACGGAGGGCCTCCTGCCAGAAGTGGCACGCGCTGCGGCGTTCCTCCGACACCTCGTACAACGGCGGCTCGTCGGTCCGGCACATGTCCCGGGCGAGCGGGCAGCGCGGGTTGAAGGCGCATCCGGACGGGATGGCCAGCAGGTTCGGGGGCAGCCCCTTGATCGCGTACAGCTCCTGGCCCTTCTGGTCCAGGCGCGGGATCGAGTCGAGGAGTCCGCGGGTGTAGGGGTGGGCGGGCGCCTTGTAGATCTCGTGGACGGGGGCGGTCTCGACGATCCTGCCCGCGTACATGACGGCGATCTTGTCGGCGACGTCGGCGACGACGCCGAGGTCGTGGGTGATGAGGATGAGGCCCATGTTGAGCTCGCTCTGGAGCTCGGCCAGGAGGTCCATGACCTGGGCCTGGACGGTGACGTCGAGGGCGGTCGTCGGCTCGTCCGCGATGATCAGTTCCGGTTCGAGGGAGAGCGCCATCGCGATCATGATGCGCTGGCGCATGCCGCCGGAGAACTGGTGCGGGTACTGCCCCACGCGTTCCTTGGCCGCCGGGATGCGGACCCGGTCCATGAGCTCGATCGCCTTGGCCCGGGCGTCCTTGCGGGACATGCCCCGGTGGACCTGGAACATCTCGCCGAGCTGGTCGCCGACGCTGATGACGGGGTTGAGGGAGGACAGCGCGTCCTGGAAGATCATCGCCATCTTGGCTCCCCGGACCTTGCGCCGCTCCTCCTCCTTGAGCTTCAGCAGGTCCTGCCCCTGGAAGAGGATCTCGCCATCGGTGATCTTTCCGGGCGGGATGTCGAGGATGCCCATGACGGCCTGCGCGGTCACGGACTTGCCGGAGCCGGACTCGCCGAGCACCGCCAGTGTCTCGCCGGCGTCGACGGAGTAGCTGACGCCGTTGACGGCCTTGGCCACACCGTCCCTGGTGTGGAACTCCACGTGCAGATCGCGGACTTCGAGCAGCATGGGCGGCTACCTCAGCTTCGGGTCGAGGGCGTCGCGCACCGCGTCGCCGAGCATGATGAACGCGAGCACGGTGATGGCGAGCGCGCCCGCGGGCCAGAGCAGCATGTGCGGGGCGTTGCGGATGTACGGCGAGGCCGAGGAGATGTCGATGCCCCAGGAGACGGTCGGCGGCTTCAGCCCGACGCCCAGGTAGGACAGGGTCGCTTCGAGCGAGATGTACGTGCCGAGGGCGATGGTCGCCACGACGATGACCGGGGCGATGGCGTTGGGCGTGATGTGGCGCAGCAGCATCCGGGAGTTGGAGGCGCCGAGCGCGCGGGCGGCCTGGACGTAGTCGTTCTGTTTGGCGGTGATGACGGAGCCGCGGGCGATCCGGGAGATCTGCGGCCAGCCGAGGAGCACCATGAAGCCGATGACGGGCCAGATCGTGCTGCTGGTGACGACCGACAGCAGGACGAGGCCGCCGAGGACGACGGGGATGGCGAAGAAGACGTCGGTGATCCGGGAGAGGACGGCGTCCGACGCGCCGCCGAAGAAGCCGGCGATGCCACCGAGCGCGGAGCCGAGGAGCGCGACTCCGAGGGTGGCGAGGACGCCGACGCTCACGGAGGTCCGGGCGCCGTAGACGGTACGGGTGTAGACGTCGCAGCCCTGGCCGTTGAAGCCGAAGGGGTGGCCGGGCTGTGAGCCCTCCTGCGCCTTGGAGAGGTCGCACTGGAGGGGGTCTCCGCTGGCGATCAGGGAGGGCCAGATGGAGATGATCACCAGGAAGACGATGACCAGGCCCGAGATGATGAAGACCGGGTTGCGGCGCAGGTCGTGCCAGGCGTCGGACCACAGGGAGCGGGGTTTGCCCGCGGGGCCGGTACCGAGGGGCCCGCCGGGGGTCTTCTCCAGCGACTCGCCCTCTTCCATGGCGAGGTCCGTGGCGCCACCCGCCCCCGTGTGGTCGATGGCGCGCCCGTCGTCGAACGGCTCATGCGGCGTAAGAGGCTCAGGCATAGCGGATCCTCGGGTCAAGGACGGCGTACAAGAGGTCGACGAGCAGGTTGGCCACCAGGAAGACGAGGACGAGGACGGTCACGAAGCCGACGACGGTCTGGGTGCTCTGGCGCACGATGCCCTGGTAGAGCTGGTAGCCGACGCCGTGGATGTTGAAGATCCGCTCGGTGACGATGGCGCCTCCCATCAGCGCGCCGATGTCGGCGCCGATGAAGGTGACCACGGGGATGAGCGAGTTGCGCAGCAGGTGGCGGGTGATGACCCGGCGGCGCGGGAGTCCCTTGGCGACGGCGGTGCGGACGTAGTCGGCGCGCTTGTTCTCGGCGATCGAGGTCCGGGTGAGCCGGGTGACGTAGGCGAGGGAGACGGAGGCGAGGACGAGGCCGGGGACGATCAGTTCGTTGAAGGGGGCCTCGGGCGAGACGGCGGGCTTGATCCAGCCCCACTCCACGCCGAGCAGCAGCTGGAGCAGCAGACCGGTGACGAAGGTCGGGATCGAGATCACGACGAGAGTGAGCAGGAGCACGGTCGTGTCGATCGGGCGGCCGCGGCGCAGACCGGTCAGCACGCCGAGGCTGATGCCGATGACGATCTCGAAGAGGATCGCGACGATCGTGAGCCTGATGGTCACGGGGAAGGCGCTCGCCATCAGCTCGGTCACCGGCTGGCCGTTGAAGGCCGTGCCGAAGTCGCCGGTGAAGAGGTTGCCCATGTAGATCAGGTATTGCTGCCAGACCGGCTTGTCGAGGCCGAACTCCTTCTCCAGCTGGGCGGCGGTCGCCGGGTCACAGGCGCGGTCGCCGCAGAGGCCGGCGATGGGGTCGCCCATCACGTTGACCATGAGGAAGATCAGCAGGGTGGCGCCGATGAAGACCGGGATCATCTGCAGCAGACGCCGGATCACATAACGTCCCATGAGGGGCTCCGGGGGTGTGGGGAAGTCGTACGGCCCGGCACGCGGGGGAACGCGGGGCCGGGCCGTACGCCGACGAGCTCTGCGTCAACTGACCTTGATCTGGTCGTAGACGGGCACGCTGAAGGGGTTCAGGACCACGTTGGAGACGCGCTCGGAGTAGCCGGCGCTGCCGTTCTGGTACCAGAGCGGGATCGCTCCCATGTCGTCGCGGAGGACTTCCTCGGCGCTCTGGAAGGTCTCGACGGCCTTGGCGATGTCGGACTCGGCGTTGGCCTGGTCGACGAGCTTGTCGAACTCCGGGTCGGTGTACTTTCCGTCGTTCGAGGAGGCGTTGGTGTAGTAGAGCGGCTGCAGGAAGTTCTGGATGAGGGGGTAGTCCATCTGCCAGCCGGCCCGGAACGGGCCCTTCATCTTCTGTGTGCTGACCTGGCTGCGGAAGTCGGCGAAGGTGCCGATGGGGTTGCCGACGCAGGCCCGGTTGTTGCCGAGGGCGTTGTTGATGGAGTTGCAGACGGCGTCCACCCACTCCTTGTGGGAGCCGGTGTCGGCGTTGTACGTGATCGTCATGGTGCCGCCGGGGATGCCGCCGCCCTCGGCGACCAGCTTCTTCGCCTCCTCCGCGTTGTACTTGCAGAAGTCGCCGCAGATGTCCTTGAAGCCGCCGTCCTCACCGAGGACCGGGGAGGTCCAGTCGACGGCGGGGGTGCGGGTCTTCTGGAAGATCGTGTCGGTGATCTGCTCGCGGTTGATCGCCATGGAGAGGCCCTGGCGGAGCTTCTCCTGGCCGGGCTTGTTCCACGCCGGGTCGTAGAACGGGAAGCCGAGGGTCTGGATGATGCCGGCCGGGACGTTGATGTACCGGTCGCCGAGGTCCGCCTGGACGTTCTTGAGCTGCGAGGCGGGCACGTCGTCGACCAGGTCGAGGTTGCCGGCGGTCAGGTCGGTGTAGGCGGTGTTGTTGTCGGTGTAGACCTTGAGGGTGACGCCGCCGTTCTGTGCCTTGTCCTCGCCGGGGTAGGCGTCCCAGCGCCTCAGCTCCATCTGCGAGCCCTTGGCGTACGAGTCGACGGTGTACGGGCCGTTGCCGATGGGCTTGTTCAGCCAGGACGCGTGGTCGTCGAAGAACACCTGGGGCAGGGGGGCGAAGGCCGCGTAGCCGAGGGTGTCCGGCCAGGTGGAGAACTTCTGGGTGAGCTTGACGGTGAAGGTCTTGTCGTCGACGACCTTGAGGCCGGACATGGTCTCGGCGGTCGGCTCGCCGGACTCGGGGTGGACCTGGTCGTAGCCCTCGATCTGGCCGAAGAAGAAGGCGTTCTTCTGGTTGTTCTTCAGGGAGGCGCCGTAGTTCCAGGCGTCCACGAAGGAGTTCGCGGTGACCGCCTGGCCGTTGGAGAAGGTCCAGCCGTCCTTGAGGGTGATGGTGAAGTTGGTCGAGTCCGTCGTCTCGATGTTCTCGGCGAGCATGTTCTTGGCCTCGCCGGTCTTCGGGTCGTACTGCTTGAGACCCCGGAAGATCATGGAGAGGACCTTGCCGCCCTGCACCTCGTTGGTGTTCCCGGGCTCCAGCGGGTTCTGCGGATCGCCCCACGAGGAGCTGACGATCCCGTCGGCGCCACTTCCACCGCCGCTGTCGTCGCCGCCGCCGCAGGCGGTCGCCATGAGGGCGACGGCGGCGGCCAGAGCGGTCCACTTGGCGTGCGTGGCTCCGCGCATCAGGTGCCTCCCGAGAGTCCCGAGTATCAGATAGGCCCCAATATCACCCTAGAAATACCGCTATGCACCTTTACGACACCCGTTGGGAGAAACACGCCGAGGGCGCCCCGGCCGTGATGGCCGGAGCGCCCTCGGTGGACCGCTCGGGAGGCTACGCCGCGTGGATGACGTCCTTCTCCTCGGCGAAGTGGCACGCCGACTCGTGCGCGGCCGGGGAGTCCTGCCCCTGGAAGCGCTCGGGGATCGCCAGCAGCGGGATCTCCGTGGCGCACTTCTCCTCGGCCTTCCAGCACCGGGTGCGGAAGCGGCAGCCCGACGGCGGGTTGGCCGGCGAGGGGACGTCACCGGTGAGGATGATCCGCTCGCGACCCTCGCGGGCCTCCGGGTCCGGGACCGGGACCGCCGACAGCAGCGCCTGGGTGTAGGGGTGCGTCGGGTGGTCGTAGATCTGCGTGTCCGTACCGATCTCGGCCATCTTGCCGAGGTACATCACGCCGACCCGGTCGGAGATGTGCCGGACGATCGACAGGTCGTGCGCGATGAAGACGTAGGAGAGGTTGAACTCGTCCTGCAGCTTCTCCATCAGGTTGATGACCTGCGCCTGGACGGAGACGTCCAGCGCCGAGACCGGCTCGTCGCAGATGATGATCTCCGGGTTGAGCGCGAGGCCGCGGGCGATGCCGATGCGCTGGCGCTGACCGCCGGAGAACTGGTGCGGGTAGCGGTTGATGTACTCGGGGTTCAGACCGACCACATCGAGCAGCTCCTGCACCTTGCGGCGCCGGTCGCCCTTCGGGGCCACCTCGGGGTGGATGTCGAAGGGCTCGCCGATGATGTCGCCGACCGTCATGCGCGGGTTCAGCGAGGTGTACGGGTCCTGGAACACCATCTGGATGTTCCGGCGGACGGCCTTCAGCGCGCGGCCGGACAGCCGGGTGATGTCCTGGCCCTTGTAGAAGACCTCGCCCGCGGTCGCCCGCTCCAGGTTCATCAGCAGCTTGGCGACCGTGGACTTGCCACAGCCGGACTCGCCGACGATGCCGAGGGTCTCGCCCTGGTAGAGGTCGAAGGAGACCCCGTCCACGGCCTTGACCGCGCCGACCTGCTTCTTGAACAGGATGCCCTGGGTCAGCGGGAAGTGCTTGACCAGGTTGCGCACCTGCAGGATCGGCTCACCGCGCTCGACCGGCGCCTCGATGGCGGCTACGGCCTCCGCCTCGCTCGCGGCGTCGACGGTGTGCACCTCGGTGACGTTCGGAGTCACGTCCGCGGCCTCGTCGTTCTTGCTGAGCTCAGCCATGGATCGTCTCCTTCCAGAAGTGGCAGGCGCTGCCGCGGCCCGGCAGCTCCGTGCCGTCCTGCTCGGTGACCGGTGCGAGGGCCGGGATCTCCGTGCGGCAGATGTCGTCGGCCTTCGGGCAGCGCGGGTTGAAGGCGCAGCCGGAGGGCACGCGGAGCAGGTTGGGCGGCAGACCCTTGATCGCGTACAGCTCCTGGCCCTTCTGGTCCAGGCGCGGGATCGAGTCGAGCAGACCCCGGGTGTACGGGTGGGCCGGGCGCTTGTAGAGCTCGTGCACGGGCGCGCACTCGACGATCCGGCCCGCGTACATGACCGCGATCTTGTCCGCGACGTCGGCGACGACGCCGAGGTCGTGGGTGATCAGGATCAGGCCCATGTTGTATTCCTGCTGGAGCTCCGCGAGGAGGTCCATGACCTGGGCCTGGACCGTCACGTCGAGCGCCGTGGTGGGCTCGTCCGCGATGATCAGGTCCGGCTCCAGGGCGAGCGCCATGGCGATCATGATGCGCTGGCGCATACCGCCGGAGAACTGGTGGGGGTAGTCGTTGACCCGCGCCGCGGCGGCGGGGATCTTGACCTTGTCCATCAGCTCGATGGCCTTGGCCTTGGCCTCCTTCTTGGAGAGGCCGTGGTGCACCCGGAACATCTCGCCGAGCTGGTAGCCGACGGTGAGGACCGGGTTGAGGGACGACAGCGCGTCCTGGAAGATCATGGCGATCCTGCGACCGCGGATCTTCCGGCGCTCCTCGTAGGACATCTTGAGCATGTCCTGGCCGCGGTAGAAGATCTCGCCCTGCGGGATCTTGCCGGGCGGCATGTCGAGGATGCCCATGATGGCCTGCGCGGTGACGGACTTGCCGGACCCGGACTCGCCGAGCACGGCGAGCGTCTCGCCGGCGTTCACGCTGTAGTTGACTCCGTTGACCGCCTTGGCCACACCGTCACGGGTGTGGAACTCCACGTGCAGGTCACGGACTTCGAGCAGGGGACCGTTGTAGTCGTCGCCGTCGCGCGGCGCGGGAACGGTCGCGGTCTTGTCGATGATGCTCACGTCGTACGCCCTCCTCAGCGCAGCTTGGGGTCGAGGGCGTTGCGTACGGCTTCGCCGAGCATGATGAACGCCAGGACGGTGAGGCTCAGCATGATCGACGGGTACAGCAGGATGTGCTGCGCCGTACGGATCTGCTGGACACCGGCGGAGATGTCGACACCCCACGAGATGGTCGGTGCGGACAGGCCCAGACCCAGGTAGGACAGGGTCGCCTCGGCCGAGATGTAGCCACCGAGCGCGATGGTCGCGACGACGATCACCGGAGCCATGGCGTTCGGCAGGATGTGCCGGAACAGGATCCGGGTCGTGCCGGCGCCGAGCGCCGTGGCCGCGTGGACGTAGTCCGCCTGCTTGACGGTGATCACCGCACCACGCATGACGCGGGCGATCTGGGTCCAGCCGAGGAACGCGAGGGCGAAGACGACCACCCAGACGGTGCGCTCGGTGAAGGACTGCAGGACGACCATGGCGCCGAGCAGGAACGGGATGCCGAAGAAGACGTCGGTGAGGCGCGAGAGGATCGCGTCCGTGATGCCGCCGAAGTAACCGGCGATCATGCCCGTGATGCCACCGATGACGGTGACGATCGCGGTGACACAGACACCGACGATGATCGAGGCACGGGTGCCGTAGATCAGTCGGGCGTACACGGAGCGGCCCTGGCCGTCCCAGCCGAGCCAGCCCTCGGAGCCGATCTTGCCGAGCTCGGGCTGACCGAGGTAGTGGTTCACCAGGTCGCCCCTGGTGGGCGACGCGCTCGTGAACCAGCCCGGGAACGCGGTGATCACCAGCAGGATGAGGATCAGCACCGACGAGACGACGAAGTACGGGTTGCGACGCAGGTCCACCCAGGCGTCGCCCCAGAGGCTGCGGGCCTTCTCCGACTTCGCCTTCGGCGCGGGCTCCGTCACGGAGGGGGGCGCGACGGCGTCCTCGACGGCGGTGACGGCGGTCTTGGTCACGTCAGGCATAACGGATCCTCGGGTCCAGGACCGCGTACAGCAGGTCGATGAGCAGGCTGGTGACGAGGTAGACGAGCACCAGGATGGTCACGAGACCGACCAGGGTGGTGCCCTCGCGGCGGATGATCGACTCGTAGATCAGGCCGCCGACGCCCTTGACGTTGAAGATGCCTTCGGTGACGACCGCGCCGCCCATGAGGGCGCCGATGTCGGTGCCGAGGAAGGTGACGACGGGGATCATCGAGTTGCGCATCAGGTGGACGCCGATGACCCGGCGCTTCGGCAGGCCCTTGGCGACGGCCGTACGCATGTAGTCGGCGCGCAGGTTCTCCGCCATGGACGTACGGGTCAGTCGGGCCACGTAGGCCAGCGAGAGACCACCGAGCACGATGGCGGGCGCGATCATCTCCGACAGCAGCTGGTCGTTGCTGACGTTCGGAGCGATCCACTCCAGCTCGAAGGCGAAGACCATCTTGATGATGAAGGCGAGAACGAAGACCGGCACCGAGATGATCAGCAGGGTGAAGATCAGGATCGCGTTGTCGGCGAGACGGCCGGCGCGCATACCGGCGATGACGCCGAGCGCGATGCCGAAGACCAGCTCGAACGCGAAGGCCATCGCGGCGAGTTGGAGCGTGACAGGGAACGCGTCGCCCAGAACCTCGGTGACCGGACGCCCGTTACGGATCTGGGTGCCGAAGTCGAAGTGGGCAATGATGTTCCACATGTAGTTGGCGTACTGCTGCAGGATCGGCTGATCCAGCCCCAGTTCGTGTCTGATCTTGGCCACGGTCGCCGGGTTGGCGGCCTTGTCGCCGAACAGACCCGCCACGGGGTCGCCGGGCAGGCTGTAGACCATGAGGAAGATCAGCAGGGTTGTCCCGATGAAGACCGGGATCATCTGGAGCAGTCGTCGTACGACATAGCGCCCCATCATGCCTCCGTTGAGATGTGACAGCCGCAGCGCTACGAGCCCTCCCCCGGCAACCGCGCCCCTGTGGGTACGCGGATGTCGTGGAAGGGCCCCCCAGCCACTGCGTATCGCCGGTGCGAGGGGCCGGCGGGCGGTGTGCGACCGACGGCCCCTCGCCTTGCGGCTAGCGGACTACGCTTGGGTGATTACTTCTTCTTGACGGTGATCTCTTCGAGAACCGGGTCGCCGTCCTGCGCGTAGCGGACGCCCTCGACGTTCTCGGAGTAGCCGGCGTTGACCTTGTAGTACCAGAGCGGGATGGAGGGCATCAGGTTGACGAGCTCCTTCTCCACCTCCTGGTAGGCCTTCACCGACTCCTCAAGGGTGGCCGCGGAGTCGGCCGCCTTGATCTTCGCGTCGAGCGCAGGGTTGGAGAAGTCACCCTGGTTGCCGGACGCACCCGTCTGGAACAGGTCACGGAGGAAGTTGGAGTTCACCGGGTAGTCGAGCGTCCAGGCCGAGCGGTACAGGGACTTGACCTGCTTCGCCTTGCGGGCCGCGAGGTCCGCCTGGAAGTCCGCCTTGCTGTCACCGACGCACTTCACGCTGGTGGCCTGGGTGATGCTGTTGCAGACCGCGTCGACCCACTCCTTGTGGCCGCCGTCCGCGTTGAACTGGATGGTGATGGCGTTGCCGGGAACGCCGCCACCCTCCGCGATCAGCTGCTTGGCCTTGGCCGGGTCGAACTTGGTGACGTCGCCCGCGGCGTTCGGCTGGAAGCCGAGGACGCCCTTGGCGACCCAGCCGGTCGCCGGCTCACGCGTACCCTGCAGCACCGTCTTGGTGATGGTGGCGCGGTCGATCGCCATCGAGATGCCCTGGATGACCTTCGGGTCGACCTTCTTGGGCTTCTTCCACTGGTCCGCGTAGAACGCGACCGCGATGGACTGGATCGCCGACTGGTCGGCGTCCACGGCGCGGTCACCGAGGTCCTGGTGGTAGACCGGGAGGTCCTTCGGGCCGACCTGACGGATGACGTCGAGGTTGCCGGACTTCAGGTCCTCGTAGGCGGGCTCGAGGCCGGTGTAGTTCTTGAAGATCACACCGCCGTTCTTCGCCTTGTTCTCGCCCTTGTACGCGTCGTAGCGGACGATCTTGATCTGCTTCTTGCGGTCCCACGACTCGAACTTGTAGGGACCGTTGCCGACCGGCTTCAGGCCCGCGCCCTTCGGGTCCTTGTAGAAGGACTCCGGCAGCGGCGAGAAGACCTCGTAGCCGAGCTTGTACGCGAAGTACGGAACCGCGCTCTTGAGCTCGATGGTGAAGGTCGAGTCGTCGACGATCTTCAGGCCGGTGAGCTTGTCGGCGGTGGGCTTGGCGCCCTCCTTCTCCGGCAGCAGGGCCTCGGAGCCCTTGATGTCGGAGAACCAGGAGGCGTTGCCCTGCTGGTTGTCGACGTTGGCGGCCCAGTTCCACGCGTCCACGTAGGACTTGGCGGTCACCGGGGTGCCGTCGTGGAAGGTCCAGCCCTTCTTGAGCTTGACCGTCCACAGCTTGCTGTCCGTGGTCTCGACCGACTCGGCGTTCACCATGGTGAGCTTGCCGTCGGCGGTGTAGTCCACGAGCTGCGAGAACAGACCGGACAGAACGATCGAGCCGTTGGACTCCATCGTGTCGGCCGGGTGCAGCAGCTTCTCCGGCTCGCCCACCTCGATCGAGAAGATCCCGTTCGGGTCAACCTGGCCCTTGGCGTCGCTGCCGCCGTCGCCCTTACCTCCGCCACAGGCGGTCGCTGCCAGGGCGACGACAATCGCGCCCACTACCCACTTGGCGCTCTTGGCACCGCGCATGGGTTCCTCCTCATGAGTCCACTTGTCACTACAAGAGGGGCACTTCGAGTCCGCCGACACCCCTGACGGCGATGCACTCATGTGCCCCGAGTGTGCTCGTGAGTCGGCACTCCCCACAGTGCGTGACCCATTGACCCGAGCTCAATGGAGCCAACTATTAAGTACGTCAGGGCTGTAAACCACACTTAAGTGGTCTCGGTTTGACAACATCAGCAGGGGCCCTGAGACCGAAATCCGGACAAAGCGATCACAGACAGACACCCGCGAAACGGACCGTTAACACACGTTCCGGAGAGCGACGGCCGATATCCGGACACGGTGCCTCTGAAATGGATTTGACGAAAGGCTCGGGCCCCCGCAGTCACTGCGGGGGCCCGAGCCTTCTGTCTGAGGTCGTGTCAGCCTGCCGGCGTCAGCCGGACGCGGCCGAGATCACAGGTCAGGCGTTCTTGGCGCGCGAGGCGGAGCGGCTGCGCTCCTTCTGGTCCAGGACGACCTTGCGGATGCGGACGGCCTCCGGGGTCACCTCGACGCACTCGTCGTCGCGGCAGAACTCCAGGGACTGCTCCAGGGAGAGCTTGCGCGGCGGCACGATCGCCTCGAAGGAGTCGGCCGAGGAGGAGCGCATGTTGGTGAGCTTCTTCTCCTTGGTGATGTTCACGTCCATGTCGTCGGAGCGCGAGTTCTCGCCGACGATCATGCCCTCGTACACCTCGGTGCCGGGGTCGGTGAACAGGACACCGCGCTCCTGGAGGTTGGTCATCGCGAAGGCGGTGACCGCGCCCGCGCGGTCGGCGACCAGGGAGCCGTTGTTGCGGGTCGTGAGCTGGCCGAACCACGGCTCGTGGCCCTCGTGGATCGAGTGGCCGATGCCCGTGCCGCGGGTCTGGGTCAGGAACTCCGTACGGAAGCCGATGAGGCCGCGGGACGGGACGACGAACTCCATGCGGACCCAGCCGGAGCCGTGGTTGGACATGTTGTCCATCCGGCCCTTGCGGACACCCATGAGCTGGGTGACGGCGCCCATGTGCTCCTCGGGCACGTCGATCGTCATGCGCTCGACGGGCTCGTGGACCTTGCCGTCGACGTCCTTGGTGACGACCTGCGGCTTGCCGATGGTCAGCTCGAAGCCCTCACGGCGCATCTGCTCGACCAGGATGGCGAGCGCGAGCTCACCACGGCCCTGGACCTCCCAGGCGTCGGGGCGCTCGGTGTCCAGGACGCGGAGCGAGACGTTACCGATCAGCTCGCGGTCCAGACGGTCCTTGACCTGGCGGGCGGTGACCTTGCGGTCCTTGACCGCGGCCTTGGCGTCCGCGCCCTTGCCCGTGCCGCCACGGCCGACCAGCGGGGAGGTGTTGGTGCCGATGACCATGGAGATGGCCGGCTCGTCCACCGTGATGAGCGGCAGCGCGATCGGGTTCTCCGGGTCGGCGAGGGTCTCGCCGATCATGATGTCGGGGATACCGGCGACGGCGCAGATGTCACCGGGACCGGCGACCTCGGCCGGCTTGCGGGTGAGCGCCTCGGTCATCATCAGCTCGGTGATGCGGACGTTGGAGATCGAGCCGTCACGCTTGATCCACGCGACCGTCTGGCCCTTGCGCAGCTCGCCCTGCTCGACACGGAGCAGCGCGATACGGCCGAGGAAGTTGTCGGCGTCGAGGTTGGTGACGTGGGCCTGGAGCGGCGCGTCCTCGTCGTAGGACGGGGCGGGGACGTGCTCCAGGATGGTGGAGAAGAACGGCTCCAGGTTCTCGCTGTCGGCGGGGACGGTGCCGTCCTCCGGCTTGGTCAGCGAGGCGATGCCGTCACGGCCGCAGGCGTAGACGATCGGGAACTCGATCTGGTCCTCGTCGGCGTCCAGGTCGAGGAACAGGTCGTAGGTCTCGTTGACGACCTCGTCGATCCGGGAGTCCGGACGGTCGGTCTTGTTGATGCAGAGGATGACGGGCATCCGGGCCTGGAGGGCCTTGCGGAGCACGAAGCGCGTCTGCGGCAGCGGGCCCTCGGAGGCGTCGACGAGGAGGACGACCGCGTCGACCATCGACAGACCACGCTCGACCTCGCCACCGAAGTCGGCGTGACCGGGGGTGTCGATGATGTTGATCGTGATCGGGGCCCCGCCGTCCTTGGGGTGATACTTCACCGCCGTGTTCTTGGCGAGGATCGTGATGCCCTTCTCACGCTCCAGGTCGTTCGAGTCCATCATGCGGTCGTCGAGCTGCTGGTGGGCGGCGAAGGCACCGGCCTGCTTGAGCATGGCGTCGACGATGGTCGTCTTGCCATGGTCGACGTGGGCGACGATGGCGACGTTACGGATGTCGTGGCGCGTGGGCATGGGTGCTTGCGCTTCTCTCGGATCGTGGGATGCGGCGTCAGTTCCTCTTACGCCCGCCGGGCGGACGCGCCACGGCTATGTCCTATGGTACGGGGCCGCCGCGCAAGGGGCTTCCCCGCCCGGATTCGAGAGGGTCTACTAGGAGGTTTGGGGCCTCGGTGGAGCGGTGCACTGGGGTGAGGGGGGAGCACTGAGCGTGCGGAACCGGCCGGGTCAAGGGGCCGGACGTGATCCTGCCCGCCGGGGACACCGGCGGGCAAGGAACTTGAGCTGCATCTGAGGTTGTGACCTGCACTTTCGGCTACTTCTTGGTATTGCGCTCCGCACCGCCCGCCGATTCGGGCTTCTTGAACCCGATGTCCTGGTACCGCGGGGCCGCGAACCCCCAGGCGCCCGCGTTCACGATCTCGGGCTTGGCCGCCACGAGCTGGGGGCGCTGATAGAGAGGAATCGATCCGGCAGCGGCCCAGATCCGGGCGTCGGCCTGGCGGACCAGGTCACGGGCCTCCTCCTCGTCGAGGGTGGCCACCGCCTGGTCGAAGAGCTGGTCGATACGGTCCGTGCCGACCCGGGAGTAGTTCTGCTCGACCAGGAGCGACCCGTCGGAGGCGGGCTCCGGCTTGGCGAAGATCGGCCGGGCGTCGGTCGCGGGGAAGGCGGAGGCGGGCCAGGAGTAGAGCGCCAGGTCGTAGTCGCCGGAGGCGATGTGGTCCTTGAAGAAGCTCTCGTCCGCGACCTTGGTGACCTCGGTGCGGATGCCGACCGCGTCCAGCATCTGCACGATCTTGTCACCGACGGTCCGCAGCGACTCCGAGCCAGGGCCCGAGGGCAGGACGAACCGCAGGTTGAGCGCCTTGCCGTCCTTGCCGAGGCCCGTGCCCGCGCCCTCCGGGCCGGCCGGGGCGGGGGCCGCGGTGCCGCGCGGGGCGTAGGCGCCGGCGACGCCGCTGTCGGGCTTGGCCGCCTGGCCCTTGGCCTCGGTCGTGGTGCCGGCGTCGGTGCCGGTGTCGAGGAGTGCGGCCTGGCGGAGCAGTGCCGCGTTCTGCAGGGCGGCTCCGGGGGCCGGGGCGAGGACGTCGGTGCCGCTCTCGGGGCCGGCCGCGCCGATCGCGGGCTCGGGCGCCTTGGCGCCGTCCCGGGCGGCAGTGCCGCCCGGCTTGTCGTCGCCGACGATGTAGAGGCCGTCGCTGGAGGCGGCGTCGCCCTCGGGCTTCTTCGCCTCCGGCTTCTTCTCGGCCGGGGTCTTCTCGGCGGGGGTCTTCTCGGCGGGTGTCTTCTCGGCCGGGGTCTTCTCGGCCGGGGTCTTCTCGGCCGGGGACTTCTCCGCGGGGTCGGCGGGAGCCTTCTTCTCGGTGCCGGCCGTCCCCTCCTTCTCCGTACCCCCCTTCTCCGTCTTCTCCGTGTTCTCCGCCTCGCTGCCGGCCTTCGTCCCGGCCGGTTTCTTGGCCGCGCCGCCGGGGACCCAGCCCGCGTCCGCGAGCAGCGCCATGGCTTCCTTGGCGTCCTGGTCGCCGAGCGCGTCGCTGCTGTCCGCGTAGGCGGCCTGCCCGGCGAGAGCGAGGTGGCTGCCGGGCGGCTGGGCGGGCAGCCCCAGCGGCTTGAGGACGGCCTCGGCCAGTTCCTGGCGGTCGAGCGCGCGGGCCACCGCCCTGCGGACCCGCTCGTCGGCGAGCGGACCGGACTCGCCGTTCAGCGAGAGCTGCGTGTACGCGGGCTCCAGCGACTTGCGCACGACGAACTTCCCGAGCGCGCGCTGCTCGGCGGCGTACCGGTCGATGGCTTCCTGGTTCTGCTTGCGGGCGGCCTGGACGGCCCGTGCCTTCGCCTCGTCGGAGCCGTTGGCCAGCGCCCAGGACTTCAGCGCCGCCGAGGGGGTGATCGCGGAGCCCGGGCCGTGCGCGGGAGCCTGGCCGTTCCGGCCGTCCCGGGAGTCCTTCACCGCGAGGGCGATGCGGTCCGCCGCCGACCGGTCGATCTCGGCCAGGTCGAGCTTCCCGGCGGCCAGCGCGGTGACGCGGTCGGCTCGCGGCACGGACTTCAGGACGATCTGGTCGAGCTTGGCGGACTGGCCCCACCAGCGAGGGTTCCGGTCGAGGGTGACGGTGCCCGCCTTGCGGTCGGCCTCCTTGATCCGGAAGGGGCCGGCGGTCGCTTTCAGGGCGGTGCGCGCGCCGTCGTTGAAGGCGGCCGGGGTCCCCATCACCTCCTTCGGATAGAGAGGGGTGAAGAGGGACTGCCAGTCGGCGTACGGCTTGCCGAAGGTGACGCGCACCTCCAGGTCGTTCTTGCCGCGTTCGATCTTCTCGATCCGCTCGTAGCCCGAGTTGCGGGCGGTCCAGTACGCGGTGTCCCTGCCGTTCAGGGCCCGCCACTGGGCGACGAAGTCGGGGGCGCCGATCTCGCGGCCGTCGCTCCACACCGCCTGCTGGTTGAGCTTGTACAGGACGACCTGCTTCGGCTCCGTCTCGATGACCTTCGCGGACTCCAGGTAGTCCGGGTTGCGCTGCGGGCGGCCCCGCGCGTCGAGGGTGTAGAGGGCGGGGAGCACGGCCCCGGCGATGCGCGAGGTGGAGCCGTCGGCGTCCGCCTGGAAGGCGTTGAGCGTGGTGGGCATGGTGTCCACGGCCCAGTTCAGGGTGCCGCCGTCGGTCACCCGGTCGCGTGCGGCGGGCGCGTGGTCCGGGGCGGCGGCCCTGGCCTCGTCGGCTTCGTCGGCCGAGCTGCATCCGGCCAGGACCGAGATGGCGAGCACCGCGCTGGTGAGGGTGGCGACGGAGCGGAGCGTGCGGGAGCGGGGGCTCCTGGAGCATGTCCTCCCGCGAGGGGCGCCGACCTGGGACATGACTTGTACCCCTTCGTCCAGTTTCATGCCATTTAGAGATGATCACACCTATTGCTCATACACTGAAAAGGAAGGAGTGGATCCGCCCGAGGCGACACGGCGGCGCGGCCGGCAAACCCCACCCGTGCGGCCCAACCGCCGGGCGGCGCGGATCTCCGGACGAGTGGAATCCCGTACACATGGCTTCACAAGCGGGGTGTGACGCGCGACACTCTCAGGCGCGTGTTCGCCACCCGCAATCGCGGAAGTGAGGGCAATCCATGTCCCTTCAGGACGAATTGGCGGCAGTCAAGGGCCGCCTCGACGACCTGGTTCGCACGGTCGAACAGCTGGAGCGCCGCATCGCGGCGGAGCGGGGCACCCCCTCGCCGCCGACCCCCGGTCGGCCGGAGAACATCGTGACGATCCCCGACACCCCGTACGACAGCGGGCTGTGGACGGATTCGGACGACGAGGGCCTGGGAGCACGCGACCGGCACGCGCCCTAGGAGACCTCGTTGGCCACAGGAACCGAACCGCCCTCCACCGGAAGGGGAGCGCCCGCCACCGGCGTGCACTCCCCCTCCCGTGCGGCGATCGCCCCCCGCCACCTACGGACCGACCGCTGGTGGCTGGCGCCCGCCGCCACCGCGGCCGGACTGCTCGCCTTCATCGCGTACTCCACCTGGCGAGCCTTCGCGAACAGCGACTACTACGCCGCGCCCTACGTCTCGCCGTTCTACTCGCCCTGCCTGGCGGAGAACTGCGTCCCGATGCGGGGCGGACCCAACTGGGAGGTCTTCGGCAGCTGGTGGGGCCTCTCCCCCGCCCTGCTGATCCTGGTCTTCCCGCTCGGCTTCCGACTGACCTGCTACTACTACCGCAAGGCGTACTACCGGGGCTTCTGGGCCTCTCCCCCGGCCTGCGCGGTCGCCGAGCCGCATGCGACCTACACCGGTGAGACCCGCTTCCCGCTGATCCTGCAGAACCTCCACCGGTACTTCTTCTACACCGCGCTCCCGGTCGCCGCGATCCTCACCTACGACACCGCGCTGACCTTCCGGGACGCCTCGTACGAGTGGGGCCACGCGGGCCTGGGGACCGTGATCTTCCTGATCAACATCGTGCTGATCTGGGCGTACACCCTGTCCTGCCACTCCTGCCGGCACATCGTCGGCGGCCGGCTGCGGCACTTCTCACGCCATCCGGTGCGCTACCGCCTGTGGAGCTGGGTCGGACGGCTGAACACCCGCCACATGCTGCTCGCCTGGGCGTCGTTGATCTCCGTCGCCCTCTGCGATCTGTACGTGTACCTGCTCGCCACCGGAACCTTCGACGACCCGAGGATCTTCTGACATGGCTCAAGTCGAACGGCAGCAGTGGGACGTGGTCGTCGTCGGCGCGGGCGGTGCCGGGCTGCGTGCCGCGATCGAGGCGCGCGAGCGGGGCGCCCGTACGGCCGTGATCTGCAAGTCGCTCTTCGGCAAGGCGCACACGGTGATGGCCGAGGGCGGCATCGCCGCGTCGATGGCCAACGCCAACCCGCACGACACGTGGCAGGTCCACTTCCGCGACACCATGCGCGGCGGGAAGTTCCTCAACCAGTGGCGGATGGCGGAGCTGCACGCGCGCGAGGCCCCGGACCGGGTCTGGGAGCTGGAGGCGTGGGGCGCCCTCTTCGACCGGACGCCGGACGGCCGGATCTCCCAGCGCAACTTCGGCGGCCACGAGTACCCGCGGCTCGCCCACGTCGGCGACCGGACGGGTCTGGAACTGATCCGCACCCTCCAGCAGAAGACGGTCGCGCTCCAGCAGGAGGACTTCCGGGAGACCGGCTCCTACGAGTCGCGGCTGAAGGTCTTCCAGGAGTGCACGGTCACCCGGATCCTGAAGGACGAGGACGGACGGGTCGGCGGTGTCTTCTGCTACGAGCGGGAGACCGGGCGCTTCTTCGTCATGGAGGCGCCGGCCGTGGTCCTGGCCACGGGCGGGATCGGCAAGTCCTTCAAGGTGACCTCGAACTCCTGGGAGTACACCGGTGACGGCCACGCGCTCGCACTGCTCGCCGGTGCCCCGCTGGTGAACATGGAGTTCGTGCAGTTCCACCCCACCGGGATGGTCTGGCCGCCGTCCGTGAAGGGGATCCTGGTCACCGAGTCCGTGCGCGGGGACGGCGGCGTGCTCCGCAACTCCGAGGGCGAGCGGTTCATGTTCGACTACGTCCCCGACGTCTTCAAGGAGAAGTACGCGCAGACGGAGGAGGAGGGCGACCGCTGGTACGAGGACCCGGACAACAACCGGCGCCCGCCGGAGCTGCTGCCGCGCGACGAGGTGGCGCGGGCCATCAACGCCGAGGTGAAGGCGGGGCGCGGCTCTCCGCACGGCGGGGTGTTCCTCGACGTGTCGACCCGGATGCCGGCCGAGGTGATCAAGCGGCGGCTTCCGTCGATGTACCACCAGTTCAAGGAGCTGGCGGACGTGGACATCACGGCGGAGGCGATGGAGGTCGGGCCGACCTGCCACTACGTGATGGGCGGCATCGCGGTCGACTCGGACACCGCGGCGACGGTGGGGGTCCCGGGGCTCTTCGCCGCGGGAGAGGTCGCGGGCGGGATGCACGGCTCCAACCGGCTGGGCGGCAACTCCCTCTCCGACCTGCTGGTCTTCGGCCGGCGTGCGGGCTGGCACGCGGCGGAGTACGCGGCGGGCGCCGCGCGCGCGGGCGTCTCCGACGCCGGGGTCGAGGCGGCGGCCGCCGAGGCGCTGGCGCCGTTCGGCGCGGCGGAGGAGCCCTCCGCCGAGAACCCGTACACCCTCCACCAGGAGCTCCAGCAGACGATGAACGACCTCGTCGGCATCATCAGGCGGGAGGGAGAGATGGCGGAGGCCCTGGAGCGGATCTCCGAGCTGCGGGTCCGCGCGCGCAGGGCCGGGGTCGAGGGGCACCGGCAGTTCAACCCCGGCTGGCACCTCGCGCTCGACCTCCGGAACATGCTGCTGGTGAGCGAGTGCGTGGCGCGGGCGGCGCTGGAGCGGACCGAGAGCCGGGGCGGGCACACGCGGGAGGACTGTCCGTCGATGGAGCGGACATGGCGCCCGGTGAATCTGCTGTGCCACCCGACGGAGGACGGCGGAATCGGTCTTGAGCGGACGCGCACCGAGGCGATCCGTGCGGATCTGCTCGCGCTGTTCGAGAAGGAGGAGCTGGTCAAGTACCTCGCCGAGGAGGAGCTGTACGAGTGAGTACCTATGACGCGCACTTCAGGGTGTGGCGAGGCGACACCGACGGCGGAGACCTCACGGACTTCACGGTCGAGGTGCACGACGGGGAGGTGGTGCTCGACATCATCCACCGGCTGCAGGCCACCCAGGCTCCGGACCTCGCCGTGCGCTGGAACTGCAAGGCGGGCAAGTGCGGTTCGTGCTCGGCAGAGATCAACGGCCGGCCGCGCCTGATGTGCATGACCAGGATGTCGACCTTCGACCGCGCCGAGACCCTCACGATCACCCCGCTGCGGGCGTTCCCGGTCGTACGGGACCTGGTGACGGACGTGTCCTTCAACTACACGAAGGCCCGGGAGATCCCGGCCTTCGTGCCGCCGGAGGGGCTCGCCCCGGGCGAGTACCGGATGCGGCAGATGGATGTGGAGCGCTCGCAGGAGTTCCGCAAGTGCATCGAGTGCTTCCTGTGCCAGGACACCTGCCATGTGGTGCGGGACCACGAGGAGAACAAGGCGGCCTTCGCCGGCCCGCGTTTCCTGATGCGGGTGGCCGAGCTGGACATGCACCCCCTGGACGCCGCCGAGGAGGCGGGTCTCGACCGCAGGCGGACCGCCCAGGAGGACCACGGGCTCGGGTACTGCAACATCACCAAGTGCTGTACGGAGGTGTGCCCGGAGGGCATCAGGATCACCGACAACGCGCTGATCCCGCTGAAGGAGCGGGTCGTGGACCGCACGTACGACCCGCTGGTCTGGCTCGGGAACAAGATCCGCCGCCGGGAGGCGTAGGAGCCCCTCGGGTCAGTGCCAGTCGGCCCGGTAGGCGGCCCAGTCCTCCTCCTTGGCGGCGAAGTCGACGTAGAGCGCGACGCCGAAGCGCTCGCGGTCGTGGTCCGTGCGCCCCAGGCCCAGCCGGGTGCCGCGGATCGCGGCCGCGACGGTCTCCGCCGAGTCGTGGTGGCCGAGGTCGTCCTCGTGGAAGAACGGCAGCCCCATGAGGAGGTCGGTGTCCTCGGGCGTGACCTCCAGGGCCAGGCTGGTCTGCTGGGCGACGTAGCCGCCGTACAGCCCCTCCAGCGGCATCCAGGTGTCGTACGACATGACGGCGATCTGGTCGACCCGGCGGGCGACCTGTCCGAAGAACTCCTGCGACCACCACTTCTCGCTGCCGCTGACGGCGCCGTTGACCGAGTGCAGGCCGGGCAGCGGATCGATCTGGTGGGCGGCGACGGAGAGCGGGACCTTGCGCGACTCGGTCAGCCGGCCCAGGTCGTCGAGGAGCGACAGGTAGTTCGCGTCGTCCGAGAGCAGGGGCTCCAGGTCGAAGTGGACCCCGTCGAAGCCGGCGTCGAGGATCTGCCGGGCCGAACCCACCACGGCCGCGCGCGAGGCGGCGTCCTCCAGGCGCAGCCCCTCGGGACCCTCGGTGGCCAGGATGTCGCCCAGCCAGGCGTGCACCCGTATGCCGGGCATGGTGCGGTGGACGCTCTCGATCAGCCAGGCGGCCCGGGGGTACCGGGCCGCGGGGAGCGTTCCGTCGTGCTCCAGCGGACCCGCGTGCACGTACAGGTCGCGTATCCCCGTGCCCTTGATGCGGGCGGCGAACGCCGCGAGGTCGGCGTCCTTCTTGCGGCCGTCCACCCAGGCGTGGCCCAGCCAGATGGCGTCCTTGCCGCGGGACTTCGTCCCGTCACGGAGGTCGCCCGTGTAATTGACCCGCAGGGCGACCGCGCTGCCGGCGAGCGGCAGCACCAGGAGCAGGACCAGTCCGAGGGCGACCCAGCGCCCCCGCCGCCACCAGCCTCGTACGCGTCCGTTCATGCGTGCCCCCCAAGATCGCCGGCCATCGGTTCACCACCCTAGGGGCGGCTACCGACAGTGACGCTCGGGGCCGAGGATCGGGTTCCGCCCGGTCGCGGGTGAACAGATCGGGACATAGCCTCCCCATGTGACACGAACAGCCACCCGATTCCTCCTCGCGGTGCTGGTGGCGGCGTGGTGGCTGACCGTGCCCGCCGTGCACGACGCCCGCGCCGAAGACCCCGTCGTCCTGTCCCGCACGGGTCAGATCACGGACACGGTCGGGGCGCTGGGAGACCGACGCGGCGCGGTCGCCCAGGCACTCGACCGGCTCTACGACGAGCGGCGGATGCAGCTCTTCGTCGTCTACGTCCGGGACTTCTCCGGGCGTTCGGGCCAGAGCTGGGCCGACGCGACGGCCGAGCGCAACGGCCTCGGCATCGACGACCTGCTCCTCGCCGTGGCCACGCACGACCGGCAGTACGGCTACTCGGCGGACCCCGCCTCCGGCCTCACCCCGGCGCAGCTCGACGACGTGGCGCGGACCGCGATCGAGCCCGCGCTGCGGGAGAACGACTGGGCCGGGGCCGCGATCGGGGCGGCGAACGGCTACGGGGCCGTACTCGCCGGACAGCCCGTCCCCACGCCGACCATCACCCCCGGTGAGCCCGATCCCGGCGGCGGCGCGGACGAGGGCACCTCGGGGACGGACCTCGTCCTGCCCGTCGTCCTGGTCGGCGGGGCCGGGGCCGTCGCCGCCTACGCCTGGACCAGGCGCCGCCGGCGGGCCGCGGCCGGCAGCGTCCCGCCGCCCCGGACCGGGCAGGGCTGGGGCACTCCGAAGGAGCCCGCGGAGGTGCCGCTGGAGGAGCTGGACGGACGGGCCCGGCAGACCCTGGTCGCCACCGACGACGCCGTCCGCACGAGCCAGGAGGAACTCGGCTTCGCGAGCGCCCAGTTCGGCGACGAGGCGGTACGGCAGTTCACGGAGGCCGTGGCCTTCGCGAAGGAGGAGCTGACGGCCGCGTTCCGGCTGCGGCAGAAGCTCGACGACGCCTTCCCGGAGGACGACGCGACCCGCCGCTCGATGCTCGACGAGATCATCAGACGCTGCGGCGAGGCCGACACCCGCCTCGACGCCGAGTCCGAGGACTTCGACCGGCTCCGGGCCCTGGAGCGCAACGCCCCCGAGGCGCTGGCCGCCGTGGAGGCGGCGTTCCGCGAACAGACCGGGCGGGTGGTCACGACGGAGGCGGCGCTGACCGCGATGCGGGAACGGTACGCCGATTCGGCGGCGTCGCCCGTCTCGGGCGCCGTCGAGCAGGCCAAGGACCGGCTGCTGTTCGCGACGACCAACCTGGACCGGGCCCGGCAGGAGATCGACGCGGGTGACAACGGCGCCGCCGCCGTCCGCATCCGGGCCGCCGAGGGAGCGGTCGACCAGGCGGCGCGGCTCAGCGAGGCCGTGGACCGGCGGGCGCGGGAGCTGGCCGAGGCCGTGGGCAAACTGCCGACCGCGCTCGCCGAGACGGAGGCGGACCTCGCCGACGCCCGCGGCCTGCTCCAGGGCACGGCAGAAGGGGTCTCCACCGCCGACCTCCAGGGCCGCATCGCCCGCGCGGAGTCCGTCGTCGCCGATGTGCGACGGCTGGTGGAGGCCGGCCGCCACGACCCGCTCGACGCCCTGCGCCGCGTCGAGGAGGCCGACGCGGCGCTCGACGAGGCGCTGGAGGGCGCGCGGGAGCGCGAGTCGGGCACGCGGCGCGCACGCGCGCTCCTCGATCAGGCGATGCTGACGGCCCGTTCCGCGATCGGGGCGGCGGCCGACTACGTCACGACGCATCGCGGGGCGGTCGGCAGCGAGGCCCGTACGCGGCTGGCCGAGGCCCAGCGGCGGCTGGCGAAGGCCGGGGAACTCGAAGCGGCCGACGACCCGCAGGCCGCGCTCGCCGAGGCCCAGCAGGCGGACGCGCTGGCCCGCCGGGCTCAGGACCTCGCCGAGCAGGACGTCCGCACGTACGGGAACCCGAACGGGATGGGCGGTGTAACAGGGGTGGGAGGTGGCGGCGGGCTCGGCGGTGCGGTGCTCGGCGGCATCATCCTCGGCGGATTGTTCGGCGGAGGTTCCGGCAGAGGCGGAGGGGGATTCGGTGGCGGCGGAGGGGGATTCGGTGGCGGCGGTTTCGGGGGCGGAGGTTTCGGCGGCGGGCCCGGCAGCTTCGGCGGCGGGGGCACACGCGGCCGGCTGGGCGGCGGCGGCCGCTTCTGACCATGTCACGCTCATCGCGTTCAAGGAGATCACGCATGTCGAAGCAGACGATCCTCGGTCGTGTCGCGCAGCTGGCGAAGGCCAACATCAACGCCCTTCTGGATCAGGCCGAGGACCCGCAGAAGATGCTGGACCAGCTGATCCGCGACTACACGAACAACATCGCGGAGGCGGAGGAGGCGGTGGCCGCGACGATCGGGAATCTGCGGCTGATGGAACAGGACCACCAGGAGGACGTCGAGGCCGCGAAGGAGTGGGGCGAGAAGGCGCTGGCCGCGAGCAGGAAGGGGGACGAGCTGCGGGCCGGCGGACAGGCGGCGGAGGCGGACCGGTTCGACAACCTGGCCAAGGTCGCGCTGGGACGCCAGCTCCAGTCCGAGAAGGAGGCGAGGACGGCCGAGCCGACGATCGCCTCGCAGACCGAGGTGGTGGACAAGCTCAAGTCCGGCCTGGACCAGATGAAGGCCAAGCTGAGCGAGCTCCGGACGAAGCGGGACGAGCTGGTGGCACGCGCCAAGTCCGCGCAGGCGCAGAACCGGATGATGGACGCGGTGAAGAACATCGACGTCCTGGACCCGACGAGCGAACTGAGCCGGTTCGAGGACAAGGTCCGGCGCGAGGAGGCCAGGGCGATGGGCAAGCAGGAGCTGGCCGCCTCCTCCCTGGACGCCCAGTTCGAGCAGTTGGACGCCCTCGGCGACAGCGCGGAGATCGAGGCCCGGCTTGCCGCGCTCAAGGGGTAGCGGCCGTCCTGCGGGCCCGGCGCGGAAGGCTCTCCGACCGGGCCCGGCGGGCCGTGAGGCGCTGGTCAGAACATGCTCAGCAGCTGCTCCACGGTCGGCTCCGCGGCGTCGTCGCCGTCCGGAAGCGGCAGTTCGAACCAGACCGTCTTGCCGCGCGGGGTGCGGCGCGAACCCCAGGCCGCGCTGAGCAGGCCGACCAGCTGCAGTCCGCGCCCGCCCTCGTCGGTGTCCCGGGCCCGGCGGCGCCTCGGCTGGACCAGGCCGGCGTCCCACACCTCGCAGACCAGGGTGCGGTCGCGCAGCAGCCGCAGCCGGATCTCGCCCTCGCCGTACCGCAGGGCGTTGGTGACCAGCTCGCTGACGAGCAGTTCGACGGTGTCCACCAGCGGTTCGAGGTCCCAGGCGGTGAGCTGGGCACGGGCCAGCTCGCGGGCCCGGCCGACCGAGCGGGGTTCCCTGGGCAGTCGCCAGTCCCCCACCGCGTCGCACGGCAGTCCCTGGATACGGGCCATCAGGAGGGCGATGTCGTCCTCGCCGTGCCCGGTGTCGAGGGTGTTCAGGACGCGGTCGCAGACGTCCTCGAGGGGGCGCGTCGCGTCGGTGAGCGCGTTGCGGAAGGCGCTCAGGCCCTCGTCGAGGGGGTGGTCGCGGGACTCGACGAGCCCGTCGGTGTAGAGGGCCAGCAGCGAACCCTCGGGCAGTTCGACCTCCACCTCCTCGAAGGGTTCGCCACCGACACCGAGCGGCATCCCCGGGGGCACGTCGAGCAGCATGGCCTTCTCGCCGGGTTCGACGAGGACCGGCGGCAGATGGCCCGCGTTGGCGAAGGTGCAGCGGCGGGTGACCGGGTCGTAGACGGCGTAGACGCAGGTGGCGAGGTAGACCTCGGAGAGTTCGGGTCCTCGGGCCTTGTGGGCGCGGGCGCCTTGCTGGACTCCGGCGGGGGTGCCGAGCCCACGGGCGATCTCGTCGAGGTGGGAGAGCACCTCGGCGGGTTCGAGGTCGAGCTGGGCGAGGGTGCGGACGGCGGTGCGCAGTTCGCCCATGGCGACGGCCGCGCGCAGGCCGCGGCCCATGACGTCGCCGATGACGAGTGCGGTGCGGTGGCCGGGCAGTTCGATCACGTCGAACCAGTCGCCGCCCACCTCGGTCGCCGTGGTGCCGGGGAGATAGCGGCAGGCGATGTCCAGTCCGGCGGCCTCGGGGTCGCCGGGCGGGAGGAGGCTGCGCTGGAGGATGAGGGCCCGCTCGTGCTCGCGGCGGTAGAGCCGGGCGTTGTCGATGCAGACCGCGGCGCGGGCCGCCAACTCGACGGCGAGGGCCCGGTCCCTCTCGCCGAAGGGCTCGCTGCCCTTGGCGCGGGAGAACTGCACCAGGCCCACGACGGTGTCATGGGCGACCATCGGGACCACGAGCGTGGAGTGGACGAGGCTGCCTTCGGCGCCCGGCACCGTCTTCACGCGTCCGGTGCGCAGCGCTCCGGCGCAGGGCGAGTTGAAGGGGTAGTGGTGGACGGAGCCGACCTCGACGGGTCCGGTGCCGCAACAGCCTCCGTCCGCTCCCGGACCCGCGGTCGCCTCGGTGGTGCGCAGCGGGGCGTCGGCGACGGCGCTGGCGAAGGCGACCCGCCGCAGTTCGGCGCTGCCCGCGCCGTAGCCCACGTCGTGGGAGCTGCCCCATCGCCCCGGCGGGGCCTCGTCCCCGGTGAGCAGCCCCTGGTAGAGGTCGACGGAGGCGAGGTCGCAGAAGCCGGGGACGGCGACGTCCAGCAGCTCGCGTGCGGTGGCCTCCAGGTCGAGGGAGTTGCCGATCCGGGCGCCGGCCTCGTTGAGGAGGGCGAGGTTGCGGCGGGCGCTCGCCGCCTCGCGGGCGGCGTTGTGGCGACGGGTCACGTCGATGCCGAGCCCGGCGACGCCGACGGGCCGTCCGGAGCCGCCGTGCACGCGGTAGAGGTTGA
This sequence comes from Streptomyces sp. NPDC047971, assembly GCF_040653355.1. Lineage (NCBI taxonomy): Bacteria > Bacillati > Actinomycetota > Actinomycetes > Kitasatosporales > Streptomycetaceae > Streptomyces > Streptomyces sp. NPDC047971. The sequence goes on from NZ_JBEZNW010000021.1 coordinate 89,663, forward strand.
TCGACCAGTGGCGGCGGTCGGTGGAGCCCGGGGGCGCGCCGACGATCTGGAGTTCGGTGACGGCCTCGCCGGTCTCCAGGACGCGCTGGAGCGCGGCGGTCATCCGCTCGGCCTCGGGGCGCGAGAGGTAGTCGTGGACGGTACGACCCCGGTGGTCGTCGGCCGAGCCGCCGAAGACGGCCGCGAAACGCTGGTTGGCCCGCTTCACGGTGAGATCGGTACCGAAGAGGAGAAAGCCGAAGGGCGATTGGCCGAAAATGGCCTGCGAGGCGGCGAGGTCGGTCTCGATGTGCCGCAGCGCCCGCACGTCGACGACGATGCACAGCGCGGCCCGCTCACCGGACGGCGTCTGGCTCGGCATGACGTACATCTCGGCGATCCCGTCACGGCGGGTCTGCCCCGGGATACGGAAGGGGACGAGGCCCGTCCATTCCTTGCCGTCGAGGATCTCCGCGACCCTGCGCCTGCCGCGCTCCCGCAGGTCGGGCGGCATGAACGCCTCAACCGGGTCCCTGCCCATCGCCTCCTCGGCGGGCACGCCGAAGAGATCGACGGCCCGACGGCTCCATTGGTCGACGAGCCCGTCGGGCCCTATCGAGAAGGAGGCGACCCTGATGTAGTCATAGATCGAGCCGGGCGGGCTGCTCTGCCACATGACGCCGCTCGCCGTCTCAGGTATCTCGCTCACGCGACCGTCCCCTCCAGCTCACCGCACCGGACCGGCCATGCCCGCAGTATTCAGCACTACGGCCCCCGACGGCACGACGTTCACGATCACAGGGTGGTCTCGTTCATTTCCGGCCGAGCCTTGGTGATCGTTGTCCCTCCCCGTCTTCTAACCCGGCAGGGCCAGCTCGAACCACACTGTCTTCCCCGTCCTGCCCTTACGGGTCCCCCAGCGCCGAGCAGAACAAGCCACGAGCTGCAGCCCGCGACCGCCCTCGTCATCGGGTCCGGCGGGGCGTTCGGTGGGGACATCCGGAAGGGGATCGGAGACTTCCACGAGAAGGGCGGGGTGGTGAGCGGCGTCGCCGCCGTCCGGCTGGACGTGCACGAGGCGGACGCCGATGGGGCCGGAGGCGTAGCGCAGGGAATTGGTCACCAGCTCGCTCACCAGGAGGACGGTCACGTCACCGATCGCGGAGTCGATCTCCCAGGTCCGAAGAGCGTCGCGCACGGCGTGGCGTGCGGTGCGCACGGCGTTGGCCTCCGCCGGGAAGGACCACTCGACGCAGTCGCCTTCGGTGTCGATCACGCCGAATCACTTCCCCAGCCCATCACCAGAAGGAAGGCCCACGTCCTATTTCGGGGGGTTAATCACCACATACCCGATATTCCTGGCGAGATATCGCAGGGATCAAACCCGTGCGCGCAGGGTGGTACGAACGGCGTAGGGCGTCAGCCGCGCACACCGTCCGCCGGGGCGGCCGGCAGTCGGCGCCCGGCCTCGGCGACGGCCGGCCTGTCCTGGTCGAGCCAGTCGACGGAGTCCAGCTCGTGCCGGGCGAGCCAGCGCAGTTCGTCGTGGTCCTCCAGCGGGCGCGGCTCTCCGGAGAGCAGCCGGGCGGTCCACACCTGGAGCACGTAGCCGGGCTTCAGCGGCCACTCGCCGGGGATGCGCTCCCCGGGCTCGGTCTCGACGCCGAGTTCTTCGCGCAATTCGCGGACCAGCGCTTCCTCCGCGCTCTCCCCCGGCTCCAGCTTGCCGCCGGGAAGCTCCCAGCGGCCTGCGAGTTCGGCGGGGGCGCTGCGGCGCGCGGCCAGCAGACGCCCCCGGTCGTACACGGCTCCGGCGACCACGACCACGTGGTCGGCCACGTGGTCGGTACGGCGATCTGTCATGGTCCGGAGCGTATCCCGCGTGGAGGTACGCCCAGGTCGAAGGCTCCCGGGAGGTCAGACCGCGGGCTGGCCGATGCGCTCGACCCAGTAGAGCTGCTTGTGTCCGCGGTCGTCGAGGCTGTCGGCGACCTTCTGGGCTTCGTCCTGCGTTGCGTATCGCCCGACGCGATAGCGGTTCCCGTTGTCGTCCTGCCGAATGACCAGCCAGGCCAGGACAGGGCCACTGTCGGTCATCGGGCTTCTCCCTCCGCCGGTCCGGTCGTCTCTAAGGATCTCCCTGAAATGGCAATCCGCATATGCCCGACCTTACGCCTGACCTTTACACAGCGGATACGGGTTTTCACAAAGAGGTACGGATCCGGCCGGGAATTGACGGAGGGAGGCCGAAGATCAGACCTCGGGACACGACTCGGGGCCCATCGGCATCACCGTCGGCACGGCTGTCTGCACGGCTGCGGTCACGGCTGTCGCACCGCTGCGGGCACGGCTGCCGACACGGGCGGGGCCCAGCCCAGCCCAGCCCCTCCGGACAGGACTCGACCCAGCCCCGCCCGCCCCCACCCGACACTCCTCCCCGTCCGCCGATGCCCCCCCACCCGACACTCCCTGCCCGTCGGTGCCCCCACCCGACACTCCCCGTCCGTCGGCGTCTCGCCGCTCGGCCCGGTGCGGTCAGCGCACCGGCAGGTGGTAGGCGATCCGGAAGCGGTCCGCGGGGACGACGACGTCGGCCGTCTCCACCGCCCGCCCCGAGGCGTAGTAGGTCCGCTCGACCACCATCACCACATGGCCCGGCACACCACCGAGCGCCAGCAGTTCCTCCGCGAGGCCCGGACGCGCGCCGACCTCCTCCACCACGTTGTCGACGACCACGTCGATCGCCGCCATCCGTTCGACGACCCCGCAGCCCCCCAACGGCCCCTCCTCGGGGAGCATCACGGGCGTCCGGCCGGTGACGGAGAGCGGCTCCCACGAGGTGGAGAGCATCATCGGTTCGCCCGCGTCCCGGTACACGTACCGCGTGCGCATCACGCGCTCGCCCGGCTCGACGCCGAGCCGCGCCGCCACGACGGCGCTCGCCTGCTCCTGCTCGCTGCTGGATTCCCAGGTGCCCCGCGCGCCGTCGGCCGCCTGCTCCTGTCTGAAGGGGTTGGCGCCGGACGGCGGCCGGTACCCGGAGCGGGCGATCCGACGCGGCACGGGCCGCTCCCGTACGTACGTCCCCGAGCCCGAGCGGCCCTCGACGAGCCCCTCGGCCATGAGCACCTTGCGGGCCTCCAGCGCCACGGTGTCCGAGACGCCGTACTCCTCGCGGATGCGCGCCTGCGAGGGGAGTCGGGTGTGCGGCGGCAGCGAGCCGTTGGCGATCTTCTTCCGGAGATCGCTCGCCACTCGCAGATAGGCGGGCTGCTCACCGAACGTCACTGGACACTCCCCTCAGGTTGACGGACAGCTACAGAGTGACAACCCTCGGTGTCCACCCGCAACCATGGGCCAGAGTTTCACCCGAAGTGATGACTGGCCTTTACGCCTGCGCTTACCGCAGGTATAGGAGTCGATCTCCACCGAAGCCTTGACCTCAATGGTCCAGACCAATACTTTCCTGTGAGCACAGCTCCCTTCCGGCACACGCACAGGAAACGAGCCTCATGCGTCGTAGAACCCTTTCCCGGCTGACGATCGCCGCCCTCTCCCTCGGCCTCGTGGCCGGTCTCGCGCCCGCAGCGGGCGCCGACCCCGCCTCGCACGACACCAGCCGCCCCTCCTACAAGCGGGTCGGCTACTTCACCCAATGGGGCGTCTACGGACGGAACTTCCAGGTCAAGGACCTGGAGACCAGCGGCACGGCGGCCAAGCTCAGCCACATCAACTACGCCTTCGGCAACGTCAGTTCCGACGGCAAGTGCTTCACCGGCAACATCCCCGGCGAGGCCGACGCCTGGGCCGACTACGTCCGCCCGCTCGACGCGGCGGGCTCGGTGGACGGCGTCGCCGACACCGCCGACCAGCCGCTCGCCGGCAACTTCAACCAGCTGCGCGAGCTCAAGGCCAAGCACCCGGGCCTCAAAGTCATGATCTCGCTGGGCGGTTGGAGCTGGTCGACCCACTTCTCCGACGCGGCCCGCACCCCCGCCTCGCGCAAGGCGTTGGTCTCCTCCTGCATCGACCTCTACATCAAGGGCAATCTGCCCACCGACGGCACCCGTGGCGGCGCGGGAGCCGCCGCGGGTCTCTTCGACGGCATCGACCTCGACTGGGAGTGGCCGGGCTCGGCAGGCGACGTCGACACCGTCTTCCGCCCCGAGGACAAGCAGAACTTCACCGCGCTCGTACGGGAGTTCCGCAGCCAGCTCGACGCGTACGCGAAGACCCTGAAGGGCCACGGCAAGCGCAAGCACTACGAGCTGACCGCCTTCGTCCCCACCGCACCCGCCAAGATCGACGCGGGCTTCGAGGTCCCGAAGATCATGCGGGACCTGGACTTCGTCAACCTCCAGGGGTACGACTTCCACGGCTCCTGGGAGACCACGACCGCCCAGCAGTCCGCGCTCTTCGCGAAGAACGACTTCAGCGTCGACCAGACCGTGAACGACTGGCTGCGACGGGGCGCGCCCGCCCGCAAGCTCGTGGTGGGGATGCCGTTCTACGGCCAGGGATGGACGGGTGTCACCGGCGGCGGCAACGGGCTCGGTCGCCCCGCGACCGGCCCCGCTCCCGCGACCTGGGCGAACGGCTCCGAGGACTACGAGGCGCTCAAGAAGCTCGCGGACTCCGGCTCGTACACCCTCCACCGCGACTGGAGGAACGGCCACGCGTGGCTGTTCGACGGGACGACCCTGTGGACGTACGACGACCCGCAGGTCCTGCGCGCCAAGTCGGCGTACGTACGGGTGAAGGGGCTCGGCGGCGCGATGTTCTGGTCGCTGGACGGGGACACCCCCGACGGCGAGCTGATCACGGCGGTCGACGGGGTTCTCGGCCGCAGGTAGGCCGCACGGCGGGCCGCCGCCGCGCAACCGGCCCGCGTCTGCGCCACGCACGACCGTGGGGCCGGGTCTCCCTGGAGGAGATCCGGCCCCACCGGCGTCCATCGGCCCTACCGACGTCCTCCGCGTCCACCGTCCCCACCGGCGTCCACCGCGCCCACCGGCGTCCACCGGCCCCAGGGGCGTCCACCAGCCCCACCCGCGCCCACCGCGTCCTCCGCGCCCACCGCGTCCATCGCGCCCACCGGCCCCAGGGGCGTCACCAGCCCCACCCGCGTCCTCCGAACGGTCAGGCGGACCGGCTGTTCGCCGTGGAACCCGCGAGTCCCAGGGCCTCCCGCACGTCCGCGCCGATGTCCTCGGGCAGGGCCTCGAAGGCCAGGTCGTACGACTCCCAGTAGGCGTCGGCGTCCGCGGACCGGGCCAGCTCGTCCCACTGCTTCGCGGCGGCGTCGAGCTCCTTGCCCAGGTCGGCGACCGGCCGCACGGCCGTACCGGACCAGCGGTGGTTCTTGAGCCCCTTGCTCGCGTCCACGATCGCCCTGTGGACCCGGGTCGCCCACGCCTTGTTGGCCGCGAAGTCCGCGTCGGCGTCCTCGTCCGGCTCCGCGAAGACGGCCTCCTCGACGGGGTTGAGGTTCTCCAGGTAGTACAGCTGGTCGGGGTCCAGGGTGGTGGCGTCGGCGCGCAGGGAGCCCTTGAGCGGCTCTCCGCCGTCGACGGCGAGCGTGCACGTCACCGCGCGGTCGCCGGCGCGCCAGCTCTGCCGGCTCGGGATGTAGAAGTAGTCCCAGACCCGCTCGGGGATCGCCCAGCCGTCCATGGCGTACCCGCTGCTGATCTCGAAGCAGCGCTCTTCCGCGAGCTTGTCCAGCCGGTCGTCACCCGGCCACGTGTCGAAGCCGGTGATCGTGAAGCCGCCGACCACCTCGCCGTCGTGCGGCTTCGCGCAGTCGACGATCCCGACGTCGGTCGTGTACGACTCCAGTTCGCCGTCGACCTCGAAGCACTCGCCCGTGCGCAGCGAGAACGGCGACTTCGAGCTCGCCGCCTCGTCCATGCCCTCCTTGAAGCCCTTCCACGCCTCGCCGAAGCCTCCGGTCACCAGGCCGACGACCATCAGGAGACAGCTGAGGGAGGACAGGACGATGCCCGATATCGCGAGTCCCTTGCCGGTCTGGTTCCTCTTCTTGATCTGTGGAAGGGCGATCAGGCCGAAGACCAGGCCGAGGGGCGGGACGCAGCAGACGATGCCGGAGACCAGCGAGGCGATGGCCAGGCCGTTGGTGGTGGGCGGCGCTCCATAGGGGCCGGGCCCCGGGCCGAGGGCCGCCCCGGGGCCGTAGGGCGTGTACGGACCCGGAGCCGTGTACGGACCCGGAACCGTGTACGGCCCGGGAGCCGCGTACGGCCCCGGAGCGGGCGGACCCGCCGCGGGAGCGGCCCCCATCGGGTTCGACGGCTCGGGGGCGGGCCACCCCTGCCGGGGCGGCGGGGAATCCTGGGGCGGCTGGGAGGGCTCCACGACTACGGTGCTCCTGTCGGGGCGGGTACGGGTCAGCCGGCACGGCCTCACGGCTGGAATCGACTGGCACATCTATGCGAACGGGCGCGCGCATCGTACGTGGTCCGGGAGTGGGGGCGGTATGCGACGGGCATCCACGGCGGTACGGGCCGAGACCGTGCGAGCGGTCAACCGGCTCACCTCGCGGTGGGCGGGCACCCTCGGCACCGAGGGCGGTGTCCTGTCCGCCGCCGGCGTCTGGCCGCTGCTGGCCTTCCTCGCGGACGGCGCGGAGGGCCCGGCGCGGGAGGAGTTGGAGGACGCCCTCGGCATACGCGCCGACAGGGCCGCGGAGGCGGCGCGAGGGCTGCTCGGAGCCCTGGGGGCGATGCGCGGGTCGGCCGCCGCGATCGGGCTCTGGACCCGACCCGGACTGGAGCTGCGGGAGCGGTGGGTGAAGGGGCTTCCGGAGGCCACCCTCGGCCGCTTCACCGGAGACGCCGCCGCGGACCGCGCGGCGCTGGACGCGTGGGCCGGGGAGCGTACGGGGGGACTGATCCCGACCATGCCGGTCTCCGTGGACGAGCGGACCCGACTGGTCCTCGCCGCCGCCCAGAGCGTGCGGACGCGCTGGCTCCAGCCCTTCGCGCACGACGCGCTGACGCCCCGGTCCGGGCCGTGGGCCGGGCGGGAGCTGGACGGCCTGTGGCGCAGCACCTCGCTCCTCGACCGGGTCGGGGTGGCGGGGACGGACTCCGGTCCGCTGACGGTCCTCAAGGTGCTCGGCGACACCGGAGTCGACGTCCATCTCCTCCTCGGAGAGGAGGAGATGGAGCCGGGCGCGGTCCTGAGGGCCGGGATCGACGTGCTGTCCGGCGCGGCCAGGGCCGTGCCGGGCGATCTGCTGCCGCTCGGGGAGCCAGGACCGGGCGTGACCGTGCGCAACGCGCGCAGCTACGGGCGCGCGCCGGAGCTGACCGTCACGACCTCCCCGTTCTCCCTCACCGCCGAGCACGATCTGCTGAGGTCGGCCGAGCTGTTCGGTCTCGGCTCGGCGACGGACGACCGGCACGGTCACTTCCCGGGCATCAGTGACGCCCCGCTCGCGATCTCCGAGGCCCGCCAGTCGGCCCTGGCCCGCTTCGACGCGAAGGGCTTCGAGGCGGCGTCGGTCTCGGTGATGGGCGCCGTCGCGGGCGGGGCCGCGCTTCCCCCGCCGTACCGCGTCCGGCGCGTCGACGTCCGCTTCGACCGCCCCTTCGGCTTCCTGACCGTGCACCGCACCTCGCGGCTCGTCCTGACGGCGGGCTGGGTCGCCGAGCCGGTGGACCACGTCTTCGAGGAGTGGGACGACACCGAGGAGTTCGAGGAGGACGCGGCGTGAGCGCGATCCTCCAGGGGCTGGCGGTCAACCCGGCAGCGCCCGTGGACGTCCTGCTGCGGCTCCTCGACTCGGGGGACGGCGCGGTCCATTCGTCCCTGTGCCGGCAAAGGCGGGAGATCCCCGACGAGGTCGTGGCGGCGATCCTCGCCCACCCGAACCCGCGCACACGGGGCGGACTCGCCCGCAATCCGTACGTCCCGGGGGAGCTGCGGGGCCTGGTCGTGGACGACGAGTTCTGGCTCGTACGGGCGAAGCTGGCGGGCGGCCCCGGTGACGACGCGTGGCCCCGGCACCTGCCGGACCACGTGATCGAACGGATGTACACGACGTACGACGGCCAGGAGTTGACCGAGCTGATCGTCTCGCGCCAGGTACCGCGCCGCATCCCCGTCGCGTACGCCTCCCACCCCTCGGCCGCGCTCCGCCGGTACGGCACCGGCGCGTGGGGGTCTCTCACCGAGGAGCGCCGCGCCGCCCTGCTCGACGACCCCGACCCGGAGATCCGCGCGTCCGCCGCGAGACGGCTGGAGGAGGACGACGCCGAGGAGATGGAGCGGCGGTTGCGCGCGCTGCCCGGAACGCGTTCGCACGCCCACAGCCACATCCTCGTGAACTGCCGCCTCTCGCGGGCGGTCGTCGACGACCTGCTGCTCGAACGCGAGGACGACGACCTGTGGTGCCTCGCGCACAACTACAGCACTCCCCCGGACGTCGTCGCCCACGTCGCCCGCGTCGGCGACCCCAAGGCCCGGCTGGCGGTCGCCCGCCGCGAGGATCTCCCCCGCGACCTGGTGGACCTCCTCGCCCGCGATCCCGACCCGGAGGTCCGTACCGCCGTCTCCGTACGTCCTGAGCTGACGGAGGAGGAGCGCGCCGCCGTCGACTACGTCGTTCCTCCGCTCAGGGACTTCCGGCTGGGCGAGGACCCGTACGGCGCGCCGCTCTCCCACGCCCGGTCCGCCCACCCCCTGCTGCGCCGCCGCGTCGCCCACAACCCCGGGCTCCCCGCCGGGCTCGTCGCCCTCCTGGCGGACGACGACGACCTGGGCGTACGGGTCCTGCTGGCACAGTTCCACCCCGCGGCGCCGCCGGAGCTCCTGCTGCGGTGCTACCTGGAGTACACGGGGTGGTACCGCGACCGGCTGCTCGAACTGCCGCAGTTCCCCGGTGCCGGGCTCGGCCCCCGTTTCGCGGACGCGGAGGACCCCGCCGAACGTCTGCTGGCCGCCCGCGATCCGGAACTGGACCCGGCCGTCGCCGACGCGCTGACCCGTGACCGGGATCGGCGGATCCGTTCGGCCGCCGCCCGGAACCCGGCACTCCCGCAGGCACGGCTTCATCGACTCCTCGAGGACGAGGAGTCGTCGAAGGACGCGGCCGCCAATCCGGCGCTTCCTCCGGGCACGATGTACCGGCTTCTCGACGAGGCGTGACGAAGGGGCGGCCGCCGTCGGCGACCGCCCCTCACTGTTCACGTCCTACGCTGCGGAAGAACCGTCGTTCAGAACTGCAGCGCCCAGGAGTCGATCTTTCCGGTGTCGAGGCGCGCGTTGTCGCTGACCCGGAGCTTCCACGTGCCGTTGGCGACCTCGGAGGAGGCGTTCACCGTGTACGTGGTGTTGATGTTGTCGGAGCTGCCGCCGGTGCCGTAGCCCTTCAGCGTGTACGCGGTGCCGTCGGGAGCGATCAGCTGGACCTGAAGGTCACCGATGTACGTGTGAACGATGTTCACGGGCACCTGGAGCGCGGAAGGCGCGTTGCCCGTGACGCCGCTGACGGTGACCGGGGACTCGACGGTCGAGTTGTCGGCGATGGCGTAGTCCGCGGTGTTCTCGAACTTCTTGCCGGGCGGCGGGGTCGTGCCGCCGCCACCGACGAAGAGGAGACGGTTCGGCGAGCCGCTGCCGGGGTTGCCGACGACGTTCGGGGTGGCGGCGCCGGTCAGCGCCGTCGACACCTGGGCCGGGGTGGCCGACGGGTTGTCCGCGAGGTAGACCGCGGCCGCGCCCGCGACGTGCGGGGTCGCCATCGAGGTGCCGGAGATGGTGTTGGTGGCGCTGTCGCTGCTGTTCCAGGCCGAGGTGATGGAGGAGCCCGGGGCGAAGATGTCCAGGACGCTGCCGTAGTTGGAGAAGCTGGAGCGGGCGTCGGTGTTGGTCGTGGAGCCGACCGTGATCGCCTCGGTGACGCGCGCCGGCGAGTAGTTGGAGGCGTTGGAGTTGTCGTTGCCCGCGGCGACGGCGTAGGTGACGCCGGACGCGATCGAGTTGCGCACCGCCTGGTCGAGGGCGGTGTCGACACCGCCGCCGAGGCTCATGTTGGCGACGGCCGGCTTGACGGCGTTCTGCGTCACCCAGTCGATGCCGGCGACGACCTGCGCGGTCGTGCCGGAGCCCTGGTTGTTGAGCACGCGGACGCCGACGATCTTGGCCTTCTTGGCGACACCGTAGGAGGATCCCGCGACGGTGCCCGCGACGTGCGTGCCGTGACCGTGGCCGTCCTGGGCGACGTTGTCGTTGTCGATGGCGTCGTAGCCGTTGAAGGCCCGGCCACCGAAGTCGCTGTGGGAGATGCGGACGCCGGTGTCGATGATGTACGCCGTGACGCCCTGGCCCGCGCTGTCCGGGTAGGTGTAGCTCTGGTTCAGCGGAAGGGCCCGCTGGTCGACCCGGTCCAGGCCCCAGGAGGGCGGGTTGGGCTGGGTGCCGCTGACCTTGAAGACACGGTTCTGCACGACCGACTCGACCGCGGGGTCGCCGGCGAGCTTCTTGGCCTGCGCCTCCGTCAGCTCGACGTTGTAGCCGTTCAGCGCCGAGGTGTACGTCTTCTTGATCGTCGCGCCGTGCTTGGCCGCGATCGCCCGGCCCTTCGAGGTCTCCGCCTGCGCGGACTCGTCGAGGGTGACGATGTAGCTGCCCTCGATCGTCCCGGGAGCGCCGGCGTTGAGGATCACGCCTTCCGGGGCGGCCTCGGCCGCGGTGGCCGGGAGGGTGGAGGCGGTGCCGAGGGCCAGGGCGGCGACGGCTATGGCGCTGGCGGCGACGAGTCTGCGCCGCGAGTCACGCATCACTGACATGTGAGGGATCCTCCTCATTGGTGGTGCGCTGCTGTGGGGGTACGGCAGGGACATGACAAACCGACATGGGGCGTCCACGCCGTTCGGAACATCCGGCTGCCGAGCGAAAGATTGGCGGATCCATAGGAATCCCACAAGGGCTGCGAGCGCCCCGTCACACGCGCGACACACCGCTGCCATGCTGATGACCATGACCGCCTACCACTGCCCCCGTTGCCGTCTCCACGCCCCCGCCGACGCCCTCACCTGGTGTTGTCCACAGTGCCGCGGCCCCTGGGATCTGGAGTTCGCCAGTGCACCGGTGCCACTCAAGTCCCTGGCGTCACGCGGGAATTCATTGTGGCGTTACGAGGAAGCACTGCCGCTGGCGACCGAGATCCCTCATGTGACCCTCGGCGAGGGGCGCACACCCCTGGTCCCCCTCACGGACACGGTTTCGGCCAAACTCGACTTCCTCATGCCGACGTTGTCCTTCAAGGACCGCGGCGCGGTGATGCTCGTCGAGCTGGCCCGGCGCCTCGCGCGAGGCGGCGCCGTACGGCGCGTCCTCGCCGACAGCAGCGGCAACGCGGGGACGTCGATCGCCGCGTACTGCGCGCGGGCCGGGCTCGACTGCGCGGTCTACGTACCGGACGGCACGTCCCCCAAGAAGCTGGAGCAGATCCGGGCGCACGGCGCACGGCTGACCGTCGTCCCCGGCGACCGCGAGGCGACGGCGAGGGCGGCGCGCGAGGCCGCCGACGAACCGGGCGTGTTCTACGCCTCGCACGTGTACAACCCGCACTTCCTGCACGGCACCAAGACGTACGTGTACGAGCTCTGGGAGGAGCTCGGCGGCACGCTCCCGGACACGATCGTGGTCCCGGTCGGCAACGGAACCCTCCTCCTGGGCGCCTCGCTGGCGATCGAGGAGCTGTACGGCCACGGGCTCGTCGACACCCGCCCCGCCCTGGTCGCCGTCCAGGCCGAGGCGGTGTCCCCGCTGGCCGCGGCCTTCCACGCCGGCGCGGAGGAGCTGGGGGAACCGGCACCCCTGCGCCCCACCCTCGCCGAGGGCATCGCGATCCCGAACCCACCCCGCGCCCGGCAGATCCTGCGGGCGGTCCGCGAGACCGGAGGGACGTTCCTGACGGTGACGGAGGATCAGATCCAGGCGGCCCAGCTGGACCTGGCGCGCCGCGGCCTCTTCGTGGAGTCGACGGGTGTCGCCTGTTGGGCCGCCGTGCGCGCCACGGCCCCGCGCCCCGGCCTGACCGTCGTACCCCTGTGCGGGGCGGGCGCGAAGACGGGCCTCGCCCCGTCCGGCACGCAGCGCGCCTGAGGAGGAGGCCGGCCCCCTCGGGGCCGGCCGTCCGCGCCGCCGATTCCCGGTCGCGATCCTCCGGTGGGAAAATGGAGGAACCGGACGACCAGGCTCTCGGACACCCGCCGGTCCGGACCACGGAGGTGGATCATGGGAGAGGCACGCACGGTCATGGACCGTCTCACCGAGGCGATGACCACACCGGACCTGGCCCCCGAGGTGATCGCCGACCTCTTCGCCGAGGACGCCGTCGCGGTCACCCCCGACCTGGGCGAGGTGGCGGGACGCGACGCGATCGTCGCGTATCTGCGCACGATGACGGGCTCGGTACCGGACGCCACGTACACGTCCCTGCACAAGTACGAGATCGGCGACACCGCGATCGACGAGGGCGTCTTCAGCGGGCGGAACACGGGCCCGATCCTGCTCCTGACCGGCGAGACGCTGCCGCCGACGGGCAGGGAGGTCGGCATCCGCGGGGTCGACATCGCGACGGTCAGGAACGGCCGGATCGAGAGCTACCGGCTCTACTACGACCAGATGCAGTTCATGGATCAACTGGGCCTGCTGCCGGAGGCCTGACGACGTCAGACCCGGTTCGCGAGGTAGTGGTGCAGCACGGGACCCAGTTGCCCCAGCCACTGGTGGAGCTGCGCCTTGCGCTTGGCGTCGACCCGGCACTCGTACAGCGTTCCACCGGCATGGACGACGGCCACCATGAGGAAGGCACCACCGTGCGGGGACGGGGCGTGGTGCACGGTGGCGACGGCGGCCCAAGGGAAGTCCATGACCTGGCCGTTGATCTCCAGGGACACCCCGGACGGGTCCACGATCACGGAGTTGCGCCGATCGTGCGCCACGAACTCGGGCCCGGGGGCGGGCTGGGCGTACGGCCCGGCTGCGGGCTGGCCGTACGGCCCGGGCTGACCGTAGGGGGCGGGCGCGCCGTACGGGCCGGCTGCGGGTGCGCCGTACGGCGGCGCGGGTGCGGGCTGGCCGTAGGGACCGGGTGGGGTCGCGCCGTAGGGCCCGGGTGCGGGAGCACCGTACGGCCCGGCTGCCGGCTGCCCGTAAGGACCGGCTGGGGGCGCACCGTACGGCCCGGGCATCTGGCCGTCGTGCGGGGGCGACGCCTGGGGCGCTCCGTACGGTGACGGGGCCGGTGCCTGCGGTGCTCTGTACGGGGGCGGTGTCGGTGTCGGGGAGCCGAACCCGGGCGGTGTTGTCATGTCCCCAGTATGGCCGTCCGCCCTGTCCGCCTCCGGTCAGCCCGCCCGCCGCAGCTCGGGGTCTCCGCAGCTGTCGGGGTCCTCCCTGACGAGCAGCACCGGCTCCGACTCGCTGCCGCCGACGACCAGATACTGGGCCCTCGAGGGCCGCTCGTCCCAGAGACCACCGGGCGCGAAGCTCAGCCGCACGCTGAGTTCGCCGCCGACGACGTCGTCGTCCCAGGTCGCGCTCCCGTCGAAGCGCGACCCCGGGGAGTCGTCCGCCGGGTCGACGGGCCAGTTCCGCACGGAGGCGACGGCCCGCCCCTCCGCGCCGGGCGCGGCGAGGGTCACGGACATGCCTCCGGGCCCCTGGTAGGTCCCCGCCAGAACGACGGCCGAGCCACCCGCCAGAGGGCGCGCACATTCCCGACCGAGCCCCACGAGGGAGACGCACCCCACGGGCACGAGCACAAGAAACGCCACCCCCAGAGCGACCTTCCGCCCCCGCGTCCGCACGAGCCGACGCGGCACACCGGACAACTCCATCGGATCAGGCCCCCTTGGGATTCAGGCGCTCGGTCCAGGTGATCGTCTCTTCGATGTCCCGTCCGGGCCCCTGCTCGTGATTCAGCTTCCGCTGCCACTCGGGGTAGCCGGGCAGGAACGACTCCATGTCGGTGTCATTGGTGAGCGTGTACTGGACGATCAGCTGTCCGTCGTCGTCGACGCCCTTCACCTCGTAGTCGACGTCGTACGACCCGAGCAGGGACTGGGCCTCGTTGGTGTCGCCGCCCCACAGGTTGTCGATTCCGGAGAGACCCGCCATGTCCTTGGCATAGGTCCCGACCTGCGTGAGGAAACCATCCGACGAGATCTTGTGCTTGACCCGGCCGGTCCCGTTGCCGTTCTCCCACTCCTTGATGGTGTCGGCTCTGATGTCCTTCATGCTCTCGCTCCGCCGCAGTTGCTCGGTGAACTTGTCCCCCATGGTGAAGTGCTGGTCACTGCGGCCGGTTCCGGTGATCCAGTCGCCGAGCAGCCCACGCGGCGTGGTGTCGTTGCGCCCGGGGTTCACCTCCCATCCCTGCTGGTCCCGCTCCAGGGCGTTGATCCGGTCGAGGCTGATGTCGGCCGTGTGGTTGATGTCGGAACGCACCGTGCCCTTGTTGAACCACCGGTCCACGCCGATGTTGTCCTGCACGGTCAGTGCCAGGCGCTGGTCCACGAGAGACCCGCGGCGAAGGATGTCGTTGATCTCACCCTGTGCCTCGTCGATCTCCTTCTGCTCGTCCTTCTCAGGACCACCCACCTTGCACACCCCGTCCGACACCCCCTTGGACACGGCGCCGTCACGCCCGACGTGCATGCCCTTGGATCGGGTCCGCGCCACCGCGTCCTTCAGTTCCTTCTGGATGGCCTTCAGTTCGCCGGCCCCGTCCTTGAGAGCTGCCTCCATCGCCTTCGCTACCTTGGCGGCGGCGGCGAGCTGGCGTTCGATGTCGTCGATCTGGGCCCAGGCGTACGGGGCGGCCATGCCCTCCCAGTAACCCTTGTCCTTCAGCGCCTTGAGCACCTCGTCGCGCATGCGTCGGGCAAGGCCGTCGATGTCTTTGGTGGCCTGCCCCCACTTCAGGGACAGGGTCGTCAGCTTGCCGAAGTCGGAGGCGGTGAGATCCTCGTAGAGCGCGGGCATCAGATCCCCCACCGGTCGTACACGGGGTTTCGGCCGACCCTCGGACTCTGCGGCAGATTCGGGTCGGCGGTCAGTCCGGAGCCTCCTCGGAACCGGTCCTCCAGAGCGGTCTCGTTGCCTTGATAGTCGCGGGCCGCCAGCCTCAGACTCTCGGAGATGTTGGCGATCCAGGCACTCACGAGCCCCGCCTGCTGCTCCCAGCGTTTGCCCGAACTCTTCAGCGCCGCACCGGTCTCCAGCTCACCCACGGCACCCGAGGCAGCGACGGTATCCGGTTCCAGCGACGCCGCCGCCTTGTAGAAGACGTCGTAGATCTCGTCCGCCTTGCCCGCCGCCCCCTCCAGGACCTTCTCCCCGATCTTGAGGTTCGGCACCACCGGCCCGTGCGTCCCCGGCGGGAGGGACCGCGCGGGCGGCTGAGGAGCGTAAGGGTCGTAGATGTTCGGCTTACCCGGGCCCGCTTGCAGCGGGCCCGGGGCTATCAGTCCCGGCGCTCCGGGTGGCGCCCAGAGCACGCTGTCCGGCAGTTTGTCGTCCCGCGGCGCACTTTCCCTCTGCGCTTCCTCGGCCGCCATGAGCCATCCCCCTGTCCCCGTGACCCCGGTGCCGACCGCCCCTGGGACGCCCGCCACCGCGAGTGCGCCAGGATGTGGCGCACATTGATCGACAATACGGGAAGGGCAGCGGAAACGAGTCGCGAAGGCAAATTTCGCGCGACGTACACAAGCATTACCGGCCAAGCAGGCACTTGGCGAGTGTGAAGCATGAGCCTTCGGATCGACGATCGCCCATCTGCACCCGCCGGTCGGAGATGCGCCGGCTGCCCCTCGCCCGCGTTGGCGTCCTTCTCGATCTGTCGCACCCCGCCGGCAGATCGTCGCACCCGCGGTCCCTTGCCGCGCACCGCACGATCGTCCCGGCCAGCCCGCTCGCCCGCCCGCTCCGCGACGCGAGCCGCACCAGACGCGGCAGTGCGGCGAAACTGGCGGGAACCTGCGGACACTCGGCGTCGGCCGGCCGGGACAGCACTGTCTCCGCCCGAGGCAGCGTAAGCACCGACTCCCCTTCGGTGTACTGGTGCTCTCCCCCATGCTGCCTGGCGGCCCTGGCCCACGCGTACCGGGTTTCCCGCATTGCTCTCAAGTTTCATCCCTCGCCCCAGCCGGCAGGCGTTGGCCTCCGGCGGCCGCGCACGTGTGTCCTGCGGACTGTCTGCGGACTCACTCGACGGAGTCGAGGTGCCTCCGAAGCTCCGTGGCGATCTCCTCTTCGCGACCCTCGACCGGCAGGGGCCACGGGTCCTGCTCGCCCTTGGCCATGGCGAGACTGCTCGCGAATCGGACGAGGTCAGGTGCGGGGGCGAAGGAATCACGGAGCCATCGGGCGAAGACGGCGGCTTCACCAGCGGTCACGTCGGTCAGGGTGATGTAGGCGTAGTCGGGGTCGGTCATCGCCGCGGTGCCGTCGATCCATACGTCGGGAACCAGCTCGATCTCGAAGTCCAGCACGGTCATGCCGTGGATGCCGGAAGTCCGGTGCTCCACGGTGGGCTCCGGGAAACCCTGTCTCAGAGCCCGCTCCAGC
Source organism: Streptomyces sp. NPDC047971 (assembly GCF_040653355.1). Classification (NCBI taxonomy): domain Bacteria; kingdom Bacillati; phylum Actinomycetota; class Actinomycetes; order Kitasatosporales; family Streptomycetaceae; genus Streptomyces; species Streptomyces sp. NPDC047971. Next base: position 106,247 of record NZ_JBEZNW010000021.1, read on the forward strand.
GACGCAAGGGTGGCACCCCACGCTCCGCCGTTGCCTTGGGGCGGATAGAAGGCGAAGTTGGTTCGGATGTTCCGTTCAGCAGACACGGTCTTCCTCTGTCTCAGGGCACGTATCGCGCCGAACCGGGCGTGCCCGTCATCGCCATCATGGACTGTCAGTACGCGGCGTTGTCCCTGCCGTTCGTGACGATCTCCGGGCGCGGGCGACACCACGGCGCTCGTACCGCGGCCAGAACGCCGCCGCCTGCGAGTCGGCGACTACCGCGTCGTCTGCACGATCGACAAGGGGCTCGTTTGTCGTAGCGGGTGGCGAGGGCCTTGTTCTGTTTGAGGCGGTTGAAGCAGCGTTCGACGACCTTGCGGCGCCGGTAGGCGGCCCGATCGAGCCGACAGCGGCTCCCGCCTCTGCGAAGCCGTCCGTTGATCTGGTCGATCCGTTCCGGGATCGCTGGGCCCGCACCGTGGTCGAGTCGACGCAGTCGATCGACCAGTCGACGCCGGCCACGGCATCGGAGTGCTGCTGGACGTGCGCCAGCAGACGGTCCCAGGTGCCGTCGGCCGACCAGCGGCGGAAGCGTTCAGACCGTCTTCCACGGCCCGTAGCGCTCGGGCAGGTCACGCCAGGCGGCCCCGGTGGACAGCTTCCACAGGATCCCGTTGACCACCTGCCTGCGGTCCCGCACCGGCCGACCCATCCGCGACGGGACCAGCAACGGGGCGATCGCCGCCCACGACTCATCAGTCAGCTCATGACGACGCACCACTAACGGACCAGCGACCAACCCACTTTGCGGACACGCCTTAGCAGCGCCTTCCGTCGCCTGGCCTGCGCCGCGCACGGGCCGCGTCCCACAAGAAAACGTCCCGGACGTCAGTAGTGATAACGAGCCGCGAGAATGACGATTTCCTTGTCCGTGACCAGGTAGACGAGGCGGTGCTCATCATCGATCCGCCTCGACCATGCCCCGGGCAAGTGGTACTTCAGCGGCTCGGGCTTGCCGATCCCCGTGAAGGGGTCACGCTTGACGTCCTCGATGAGCTTGTTGATCCGAGCGAGTATCTTCCGGTCGTTCTTGAGCCAGGACGTGTAGTCCTCCCAGCCCTGATCCTCGAAGACGAGCCTCACGCGGCACCCTCACGTGCCGCATCCGGCGAGTCGGGGTCGATCAGATCCCGCTCCGACACGTTGATGTTCGCCAGGGCGTTCTCGTACGCCTTGAGCAGGCGACGGGCATTCGCCGGGGAGCGCAGCAGGTACGAGCCCTCACGCAACGCGGCATAGTCCTCGGCCGAGACAAGTACGGCATTGCCGTGCTTGGAGACGATCTCGATCGCCTCGTGGTTCTCGTTGACCTTCTTGATCAGCGGAAAGAGTTCCTTGCGGGCTTCACTCGCAGTTATGGACATGACCTGGCCTCTCCCCTCAAGTGGTACCTAATAACGTACCACTCTCGGTCCATATCAGGCGGGTCATGCGGCTGACGGGCAGCCAGATTTCCCAGCACCATCCCAGCACGGGCAAACACCAAGGGGCCGACTCTGGAGGAGTCGACCCCTTCTGACCTACATGTTTGCCACGTCAGCGACGTGGTGTTATCTCATCCGCTCAGACGTTGAAGCGGAACTCCACCACGTCGCCGTCCTGCATCACGTACTCCTTGCCCTCCATGCGGGCCTTGCCGGCCGCGCGGGCTTCGGCCACCGAGCCCGTTTCCACGAGGTCGGCGAAGGAGATGACCTCGGCCTTGATGAAGCCCTTCTGGAAGTCGGTGTGGATCACACCGGCCGCCTCCGGGGCCGTCGCGCCCTTCTTGATCGTCCAGGCGCGGGATTCCTTCGGGCCGGCCGTCAGGTACGTCTGGAGGCCCAGGGTGTCGAAGCCGACGCGGGCCAGGATCGCGAGGCCCGGCTCCTCCGCGCCGACGGACTGGAGGAGCTCCATGGCGTCCTCCTCGTCCAGCTCGGCGAGGTCCTGCTCCAGCTTGGCGTTGAGGAAGATCGCCTCGGCCGGGGCGACCAGCGCGCGCTGCTCCTCCTTGAAGGCGTCGTCCGTCAGCTCGTCCTCGTCGACGTTGAAGACGTACAGGAACGGCTTCGTCGTCAGCAGGTGCAGGTCGTGGAGGAGCTCGGCCTTGTCCGAGCCCTGCAGGATGCCCTGCGAGAAGAGCGTGTCGCCCCGCTCCAGGATCTCCTTCGCCGCCTCGACCGCCGCGACCTTCGGAGCCACGTCCTTCTTGATCCGGGCTTCCTTCGCCAGCCGCGGCAGGACCTTCTCGATCGTCTGCAGGTCGGCCAGGATCAGCTCGGTGTTGATCGTCTCGATGTCGTCCTTCGGCGAGACCTTGCCGTCGACGTGCACGACGTTCTCGTCCTTGAAGGCGCGGATGACCTGGCAGATCGCGTCCGACTCGCGGATGTTCGCCAGGAACTTGTTGCCCAGGCCCTCGCCCTCGCTCGCGCCGCGGACGATGCCCGCGATGTCCACGAAGTCGACCGTCGCCGGCAGGATCCGCTGCGAGCTGAAGATCTCCGCCAGCTTCGTCAGACGGGTGTCGGGAACACCGACGACGCCGACGTTCGGCTCGATCGTGGCGAACGGGTAGTTGGCCGCCAGGACGTCGTTCTTGGTCAGGGCGTTGAACAGGGTCGACTTGCCGACATTCGGCAGACCGACGATTCCGATCGTGAGCGACACGGTGGCGACTTCCTGGAGTACGGATGGGGGTGCGGTGGTGGGCCGATCCACCAGTTTACGGGGGGTCCGAACCGGCCTGCGACGCCGACCTTCGGCCGATCTCGACGGCAACGTCACCCAAAGGGCGTGTCCTGGACCGTCCCTGCACCCCTTCCCGACCTACGTTGGTGTAGTGGAGCAGCAACGGACAAGTCAGCCTCAAGGCCGCCGACGGCCGCAAACGCCTCTCACGCCGCCCGGCGCGCTCGTCGAGGGCGCGGCCGTCTACCGCGTCACCACCCGCCCGGGCCAGCCCGGCAGCGGCCGCGTCGAGCGGGCCGCGCCCGTGCGGCGGCCGGCCCCGCCCGTTGTCGTCGCGCTGCGGCGCCTCCCCAACCCGCGGCTGACCGGCCTCGGCGCCGGGCTCTTCGCCTCCGCCACCATGCTGCTGCTCGGCCTCCTCGACCAGCTGCTGCTCGACGGCTCCCCGCTCGCCTACGGTCTGCTGTTCCTGCCGGTCAGCGCCCTCACCGCGCTCTGGGTCCGGACCGCCGACCTCGTCACGGCCCCCATCAGCGTGCCGATCGCCTTCGCGGTCGGTGTCGTGCCGATCGCGGGCGGCACCGGTGGCTTCGGCGGACAGGCCATGGCCGTCGTCACCGCCCTCGCCGTGCAGGCCGGGTGGCTCTACGGCGGCACGCTCGTCGCCGGTCTGATCACCTGCGTCCGGAAGGTACGGCACATGGGCCGCCGCCAGCGCCTCGCCGCCCGCGCCCCCCAGCGCGTCCGCCGCCCGTAGGGTTCCGTTCGGATTCCGGCGTTCGAAGGATTTCCGTATCCGGAGGAGTTCCGTATTCGGAGGAGTGCCGAGATACGGAGCAGTTCCGGCATCCGCAGGAGTTCCGGGATCCGACGCTCGCAGGGGCGCGCTTCCGACCCCGGCCCTCGGCCGCCGCTTCCGACCCCGGCCCCCGCCGCCCGGCTCCTAGCCCGCCCGTGCCGCCATCGCCGCGCCCACGATTCCCGCGTTGTTCTGGAGCTCCGCCGGAACGATCTCCGCCTTGATGCCGTCGATCAGCGGCAGGAACTTGTCCGCCTTCCGGCTCACTCCTCCGCCGATGATGAACAGCTCCGGCGAGAACAGCATCTCCACGTGGGCCAGGTACTTCTTCACCCGTCGCGTCGCCCAGTGTTCCCAGCTGAGGTCCTCGTCCTCCTTGGCCTTCGTCGACGCCCGCTTCTCCGCGTCGTGGCCCTTCAGCTCCAGATGGCCCAGCTCGGTGTTGGGCACGAGCCGGCCGTCCACGAAGAGCGCCGAGCCGATGCCCGTACCCAGCGTCAGCAGGATCACCGTGCCCTTGCGGCCCCGGCCCGCGCCGAAGGTCATCTCGGCCACGCCGGCCGCGTCCGCGTCGTTCAGGACCGTCACCGGGAGCCCGCCCAGGCGCTCGCCGATCAGGCGGCCCGCGTCGACGTCGATCCAGGACGTGTCGACGTTCGCCGCGGTACGGATCGTGGAGCCGGTCACGACGCCCGGGAAGGTCACCCCTACCGGGCCCGACCAGCCGAAGTTCTCCACCACCTCGACGACGCATCCCGCCACACCTTCGGGTGTGGCGGGATGCGGGGTCAGTACCTTGTGGCGGGGCTCGGCCAGCTCTCCGCGCTCCAGGTCCACCGGAGCGCCCTTGATGCCCGAGCCGCCGATGTCCACTCCGAAGACGTTCATGAACCCCACGGTAAGGGCTGTGGCCGGGAGTTACTCCTCGAACGCCACCCGTGGGAGGAGTGGTCCTACTCCTGTACGAGCTTCGCCGCCTCGGCGCGCAGGTCCTTGTTCCGGAGCTCCTTCGGAAGCGAGAAGGTCAGCGACTCGTCGGCCGTCTTGACGATCTCCACGTCCGCGTAGCCGCGCTCGGAGAGCCACTCCAGGACCTCCTGGACGAGGACGTCCGGGACCGAGGCGCCCGACGACAGGCCGACCGAGGTGACGCCCTCCAGCCACGCCTCGTCGATCTCGCTCGCGAAGTCGACCAGGTAGGCGGCCGGCACGCCGGCCTGCTTGGCGACCTCGACCATGCGGATCGAGTTCGAGGAGTTCTTCGAGCCGACGACGATCACCAGCTCCGCCTGGCCCGCGAGCTCCTTGATGGCCAGCTGGCGGTTCTGCGTGGCGTAGCAGATGTCGTCGGACGGCGGGGAGATCAGGTTCGGGAACTTCTCCTTCAGCGCGTCGACCGTCTCCATCGTCTCGTCGACGGAGAGCGTGGTCTGGGAGAGCCAGACGACCCGGTCCGGGTCGCGGACCTCGACCTTGGCCACGTCGCTGGGGCCGTCGACGAGCTGGATGTGGTCGGGGGCCTCGCCGGAGGTGCCGATGACCTCCTCGTGGCCCTCGTGACCGATCAGGAGGATGTCGAAGTCCTCCTTGGCGAACCGGACGGCCTCCTTGTGGACCTTCGTGACCAGCGGGCAGGTCGCGTCGATGGTCTTCAGGCGGCCCTCGCGGGCCTCTTCGTGCACGGTCGGGGCGACGCCGTGCGCGGAGAACATCACGATGTTGCCCGGCGGCACCTCGGTCGCCTGGTCGACGAAGATCGCGCCCTTCCGCTCCAGGGTCTGGACGACGTACTTGTTGTGCACGATCTCGTGGCGTACGTAGATCGGCGCGCCGTACTGCTCCAGGGCCTTCTCCACGGCGATCACGGCACGGTCCACGCCCGCGCAGTATCCGCGGGGAGCGGCGAGCAGGACACGCTTCGGGCGGTTCGTCGTGGTCGCGGTCTCGGGCGTCGACGCGGGCGTAGCAGTCATGCGTCCCATCGTAAGGCCGCGTGATCCCGCGCTCGGCTACGGCCGCGTCGGTACGGCGCCGGTCCGGACCGTGGCCGAGACTGGGGCGCATGGCCGAGGAAGCACAGGTGGCAGCGCACACCGGACTGCGGCGGACCCTCGGGTTCCGCGACCTTGTCGTCTACGGGCTGCTGTTCATCGCGCCCATGGCCCCTGTCGGCGTCTTCGGCACCCTCGACGCCAAGTCACACGGCGCGGTGGCGCTCGTGTACGTCGTCGCCACCGTCGCGATGGCTTTCACCGCTTTCAGCTACGCCCAGATGGTGCGAGTGGCCCCGCTGGCCGGCTCGGTCTTCGCGTACGCCCGCAAGGGTCTGGGTGAGGGGCCCGGGTTCGTCGCCGGGTGGATGGCGATGCTCGACTACCTGCTGATCCCGGCCGTGGCGTACCTCTTCGCGGGCATCGCGATGGAGGCGCTGGTCCCGGAGGTGGACCGGTGGGTGTGGACCGCGATCGCGGTGGTCGTCACGACGCTCCTCAACCTGTGGGGGGTGCGGGCGGCGGCGCGGGTCGGCTTCGCGGTGCTCGCCATGGAGATCGTGGTGCTGCTGGTCTTCGTGGTGTCGTCGGTGGTCGTCCTGGCCCGGGACGGGGCGCGGCGGGACTGGTGGTCGCCGCTGGGCGGCGACGGGACGTTCTCGATGGCCGCCGTGGTGGGCGCGGTGTCGGTGGCGGTCCTCTCGTACCTCGGATTCGACGCGATCGCCTCCTTCGCGGAGGAGGTCACCGGGGGGTCGGAGAAGGTGGCGCGGGCGGTCCTGTTCTGTCTGGTGCTGGCGGGTGTGCTCTTCGTGGCCCAGACGTACCTGGTGGCGCTCCTCGAACCGCTCTCCTCCGCGGAGCTGGCGGCGGACCCGGCGAAGCAGGGCTCGGCGTTCTACGACGCGGTGGACGTGTCCGTGGGGACGTGGCTGCACGACCTGGTGGCGGTGTCGAAGGCGATCGGCGCGGCGTTCGCGGCGCTCGCCGGGCAGGCGGCGGCGGGCCGGCTGCTCTTCGCGATGGCCCGGGAGCGGCGGCTGCCCCATCTCCTGGCCCGTACGGACTCGGGTGTTCCGCGAGTGGCGCTGCTGTTCGCGGCGACGGTGACGATGGTGGCGGCGGTGTGGGCGGCCCAGCGCGACGACGGCCTCGACCACCTGGTGTCGGTGGTCGACGTCGGCGCCCTGACGGCCTTCGTGCTGCTGCACGCGAGCGTGGTGGGGTGGTTCGCGGTGCGCCGGATGGAGGGTCCGCCGCACTGGTTGTGGCACGTGGTCATGCCGGTGGTGGGCGCGGCGATCCTGATCGCGGTGATCGTCGAGGCGTCGGTGACGGCGCAGGTGGTGGGCGTGATCTGGCTGGGGGTGGGACTCGTGGTGCTCGCGGTGCAGGGCACGACACGGGAGAGGTGAGGCGCGGGTACGGGAGAGGTGCCGCTGAGGCACGGGGTACGGGGTACGCCGATACGAGCGAGGGCGAGGCCCCGGACGGAGCGCGGGTGCGACCGGCGCCTGCCCGCGTCGGCCGGACGCGGCAACGAACCGGCACGGTCGCGGCGCCCCGCCCCGACGCGCTCTCCGCATTGTCCGACCGCGCCACTACGCTCGGCGCATGGGTCTCAACACGTCCGCCGAAGCGCCGCTGCCCGTCGGGGAGGTCTCCCGGCTGATCGGGGGGTGGATCGACCGGCTCGGTGCCGTCTGGGTCGAGGGGCAGATCACGCAGTTGTCGCGTCGCCCCGGAGCCGGGGTCGTCTTTCTGACGCTGCGGGATCCCTCGTACGACATCTCCATCGGCGTGACCTGCTACCGCCAGGTGTTCGACGCGGTGGCCGACGTGGTCTCCGAGGGAGCCCGGGTCGTCGTGCACGCGAAGCCCGAGTGGTACGCGCCGCGGGGGCAGCTGTCCCTGCGGGCGGTGGAGATCAAGCCCGTCGGCATCGGGGAGCTGCTCGCCCGGCTGGAGCAGCTGAAGCGGAGCCTGGGCGCCGAGGGTCTCTTCGCGCTCGACCGCAAGAAGCCACTGCCCTTCCTCCCCCAGCTCGTCGGCCTCGTCGTCGGCCGGGCCTCCGCGGCCGAGCGTGACGTCCTGGAGAACGCGCGGCGCCGCTGGCCCGCCGTCCGCTTCGAGGTCCGCAACGTCGCCGTGCAGGGCGTGAAGGCCGTGCCCCAGGTCGTCCAGGCCGTGCAGGAGCTCGACGCCCATCCGGGGGTGGACGTGATCATCGTGGCCCGGGGCGGCGGGAGCGTGGAGGACCTGCTGCCGTTCTCGGACGAGCAGCTGGTCCGGGCGGTCGCGGAGTGCCGTACGCCGGTGGTCTCCGCGATCGGCCACGAGCCGGACTCGCCGCTGCTCGACCTCGTCGCCGACCTGCGCGCCTCCACGCCGACGGACGCCGCGAAGAAGGTCGTACCGGACGTCGGCGAGGAGCTGGACCGGGTGCAGGGCCTGCGGGACCGGGCGCTGCGGACCGTACGGGGGCTGCTCGACCGGGAGGAGCGCGGACTCGCCCATGCGCTGGGCCGGCCGGTCATGGAGCATCCGCAGCGGATGGTGGAGCTGCGCGAGGACGAGCTCGACGCGCTGCTGGCCCGCAGTCGGCGGACGCTCGGGCACCTGCTCGACCGGGCCGACTCGGAGCTCTCGCACACCCGGGCCCGGGTCCGGGCGCTGTCGCCCGCCGCGACGATGGAGCGGGGGTACGCCGTGCTCCAGCGCGCGGACGGTTCGGTGGTGCGCTCCCCGGAGGAGGTCGCGGTGGACGAGGAGCTGCGGGCCAGGGTCGCGGCGGGCGAGTTCGCGGTACGGCGCGTTGTCGGACCGGACGCATAGGGTGGTTTCCATGGCAGCCACCACGGAAGAGGCGCTCGGATACGAGCAGGCACGCGACGAGCTGATCGAGGTCGTTCGGCGTCTGGAGACGGGCGGGACGACCCTGGAGGAGTCGCTCGCGCTCTGGGAGCGCGGGGAGGAATTGGCCAAGGTCTGCCGGCGTTGGCTGGAGGGCGCTCGGGCACGGCTCGACGCCGCGATGTCCTCTTCCGAGGACGACGAGACCGAGGACGCCGCCGAGTAGCGGGCCCGAGGACCGCGGCTTCGGAAGCCCGCGGTCCCGGTTTCCGGAGGCCCGTGGCCCCGGTGGTCTCCGGCGGTTTCGGGGCCCGTGGCCCGGGTCTCCGGCCGTTCCGGGGCACGCAGCCCCTGGATACCGGCCGTTTCGGACGCCCCTGGCCTCTCGACTCCGGTCGTTTCGGACAGCGCGACGATGTGAAGCGGATCACTATCCGCATAGATTAGTTGAAAGTTAACCAATCAGCGCCGTACGGTGAGGACATCGCTTGACCCCCGCAGCAGTTCGGAAGGTACGCAGCATGTCCCTCGCTCTTGACTCCGCCGCCCAGGACCTCCTCTTCCGTGAGGCCCGCACCGCCAACACGTTCACCGACGAGCCGGTGACCGACGAGCAGGTCCAGGCGATCTACGACCTGGTGAAGTACGGCCCGACCGCCTTCAACCAGACCCCGCTGCGCATCACCCTGGTCCGCTCCGCCGAGGCCCGTGAGCGCCTGGTCAACCACATGGCCGAGGGCAACCAGCCCAAGACCGCCGCCGCCCCGCTGGTCGCGATCCTCTCCGCGGACAACGAGTTCCACGAGGAGCTCCCGGCGCTGCTCCCGCACTTCCCGCAGGCCAAGGACATGTTCTTCGCCGAGCGCCCGGTCCGCGAGGGCTCCGCCCTGCTGAACGCCGCCCTCCAGGCCGCCTACTTCATCATCGGCGTCCGCGCCGCCGGCCTCGCCGCCGGCCCGATGACCGGCCTCGACTTCGCCGGCGTCCAGAAGGAGTTCCTGGACGACGACCACACCCCGCTCATGGTCGTCAACATCGGCCGGCCGGGTGAGGACGCCTCCCCGTTCCCCCGCTCCCCGCGCCTCGCCTTCGACGAGGTCGTCACCACGGTCTGAGCCCCGCACGCACGCGAAGAACCCCCGGACTCCACGAGTCCGGGGGTTCTTCGCGTTCCGCTACGCCTTCTTCGACTGCAGCGCGCCCGCCATCTCGGCCAGTCGCTCGAACGAGGCCGTGCCGGTCACGACCGTCGTCGCGCCGTTCTCCGTGCGGACCAGGGCGTCGTACTTCGGCCCCTCCCAGCGCTGCCAGACCTGGCCGGCGACCGTCTGGGTCTTCCCGGAGTCGGTGGCCTGCTGAGTCACGTCGGGGACGTACTCCTTCGGCTCCTCCGTCGACTGGTGGATCGCCACGTACTGGGTGTCCGGGGAGAGGAAGCCGAGCTGCCAGGCGTCGTGCTGCTCGCGCTTGTACGAGACCACCGTCGCCTTCCAGTCCTTGCCGAGCCCCTCGGGGGCCAGCACCGGGTACGGCGCCGCCCGCTGTGCCGTCAGGAGCTCCACCCGGTAGTCCTTCGCCTGGACCGGGTTCGCGTCCTCGTCGTGCGGAATGAAGAGATACATCACGCCCGCGGCGACCATGATCACGCCGAGGGACTGGAACATCCCGCGTACCGTCTGCCTGCCTCGCATACCTGCCACGCCCCCCATGGTCGCATCATGGTGTTGTGCTCATACGTGGGCCCCTCTGCTCAATTTGTCGACGTACCGATAGAGTCGCACCACCCTCTTTTTTCCGGCCGTCGCCGTACAGAAAGGTGCGCTCCGATGACCGAGCATTCCCTGCCGTCCGAGCTCGAGGTCTCCCCCGAGGCCCCTGACCGCAACCTCGCCCTGGAACTCGTCCGGGTGACCGAGGCCGCCGCCATGGCAGCCGGCCGCTGGGTCGGGCGCGGTGACAAGATCGGCGCGGACGGCGCCGCGGTCAACGCGATGCGGACGCTGATCTCGACCGTCTCGATGAACGGCGTCGTCGTCATCGGCGAGGGCGAGAAGGACGAAGCCCCCATGCTGTTCAACGGCGAGCGGGTCGGTGACGGCACCGGCGCCGAGGTGGACATCGCCGTCGACCCGATCGACGGCACCACGCTGAACGCCAAGGGCATGCCGAACGCGATCGCCGTGCTGGCCGCCGCCGACCGCGGCACCATGTTCGACCCGTCCGCGGTCTTCTACATGGACAAGCTGGTCACCGGCCCCGAGGCCGCCGACTTCGTCGACATCAACGCGCCCGTCTCGGTCAACATCCGCCGGGTCGCCAAGGCCAAGAACATGTCCCCCGAGGACGTCACGGTCGTGATCCTGGACCGTCCGCGCCACGAGGGCATCGTCAAGGAGATCCGCGAGACCGGCGCCCGGATCAAGTTCATCACCGACGGCGACGTCGCCGGCTCGATCATGGCCGTCCGCGAGGGCACCGGCGTCGACCTGCTCCTCGGCATCGGCGGTACCCCCGAGGGCATCATCTCGGCCTGCGCCATCAAGTGCCTCGGCGGCGTCATCCAGGGCAAGCTGTGGCCCAAGGACGACGCGGAGCGCCAGAAGGCGATCGACGCGGGGCACGACCTGGACCGCGTGCTGTCCACGAACGACCTGGTCAGCGGCGAGAACGTGTTCTTCGTCGCCACCGGCATCACGGACGGCGAGCTGCTGCGCGGCGTCCGCTACCGCTCGGAGACCGCGACCACGTCGTCGCTGGTGATGCGGTCGAAGTCCGGCACGATCCGGCAGATCGACTCCACGCACCGTCTGTCCAAGCTGCGCGCGTACAGCAAGATCGACTTCGACCGCGCGAAGTAGCGGAACACCCGCCGGAACGCGCGGCGGCGGTACGAAGAGGGGCGCCCCCATGTGCGGTGGGGGCGCCCCTTCCCGTGCGGTCGGGAGTCCGGGCCGCAGGCCCTGAGCCGTCAGCCGGCCGCGGCGATCCGGTCCGCTGCCGCCGCCTTCTTGAGCTCCACCTCGCGCCGCCGACGCCGGGCGAGGACGACTCGGCGCTCGGCGGCGGTGAGCCCGCCCCAGACTCCGTACGGCTCCGGCTGGAGCAGTGCGTGCTCCCGGCACTCGACCATCACGGGACAGCGGGCACAGACCTGCTTGGCGGCCTCCTCACGGGACAGCCGGGCGGCGGTCGGCTCCTTGGAGGGGGCGAAGAACAGCCCGGCTTCGTCCCGGCGGCACACCGCCTCCGTGTGCCAGGGGCCGGCCTCGTCCTCCCGCGCGGGAGCGCGCTGGGGCGGCACGGCGGCGACCTGGAGGGGCTGATGCGGCGGTTGCAGCACGGTCTACTCCTGACGACGGCTTCGCGAGCGAGAGACGATGCACCAGCCCTACCCGCTGTGCGCACGCCTATGCACTGCGTGCCGCCGAGTTCCGGAGTGCGGAACGGCAGGAGCGAAATCCGGTCAGGGGCACCCGTGGGCCCCCACGGGGACCGAGGTGCTCGCGGAGCGGGTCAGTGGCCCATGTGCTTGCGGAGCCGACCCTGCAGGTCGGTGATCCACTTGCCGCGCTTGGGCTTCGCCTCCACGTTGCCGAAGACGGAGTAGCCGTTGATCACGACGACCGGGGCCTGCGGGTCGGCGGCCTCCAGGTTCACGACCTCGAAGTTGCCGAAGACCCCGGTGCCGTTGCCTCGCAGGCTGATGTTCTCCGGGACCCGCACCTCGACGTTGCCGAAGATCGACGTGACGTTGATGGTGGTGAGCCGCTGGGCGAAGAGCGCCTCGGTCAGGTCGATCTCGATGTTGCCGAAGAGCGCGAAGGCGTTGGTCCTGCGGCCCACCCGCCAGCGGCCCTTGCGGGTGGTGCTGGAGAAGACGGCGACCAGGTTGTCGGCGGGGCCCGAGGCGTCGTCGGGACCGTACGCGTAGGACTGCTCGGGCTCGCGACGGACGCCGGAACCGGCGGGGAGGTCGCGGACGATCGGCTCCAGCTCGCCGACGGTCTTGGCGCGATAGACCGCGTCGATGCGCTCCGAGTGCTCCTCGGCGTCGAGCCGCCCCTCGGCCAGGGCGTCGCGGAGGATGTCCGCGATCCGGTCCCGGTCGGCGTCCGAGGCGCGCAGGGAGTCCCCCGGAGCGGCGGGAGCCGGCGGAGCGGGAGCCGGTTCGGCGGGAGCGACCGGCTTCTGGGGCTGCTTTTCGAGGTCCACGACGCCAGCGTAGCGAAACGCGATAGATCGCGACTAGGGGGCGCGGCCGAGACGCGCCACTCCTGGACACCTGTCCATATACTCTGGACACATGTCCAACATCCTTGCGAACGTCGCCGTCGGCCTGGTCGCCGCCCTGCACGCCTACATCCTGGTTCTGGAGATGTTCCTCTGGGAGCGCCGGCCCGGACGCGAACTGTCCGGTTTCGACGCCACCATGGCCCGCGCCACCGCGCCCCTCGCCGCCAACCAGGGCCTGTACAACGGCTTCCTCTCCGCGGGTCTGGTGTGGGGCCTGATCGCCGAGGACCCCACCGGACACCGGGTCCAGGTCTTCTTCCTCACCTGCGTGGTGATCGCCGGGGTGTACGGGGGTCTCACCGCCAACCGCCGGATCCTGCTCGCCCAGGCCCTGCCCGGGGCCCTCGCCCTGACGGCCGTACTGTGGGCGGGGTGACCAGCCCCCTCACCGACCCCCGCGCCGCCCGGACCCGCGCCAAGCTGCGCGCCGCCCTTCTCGCGGAGTGCGCCGAACGGCCCCTCGACGAGGTGGGGGTCGCCGCACTGGTCCGCCGGGCCGGGATCGGCCGGGCCACGTTCTACCTGCACTACACCGACCTGCAGGCCCTCGCCGTCGACGCCTGCGCCGATGTCGTACGGGAGGCGGTCGACGCCCTGCACGCCTGGCGCGGCACCCCCGCCCCGGACGCCCCGCCGGCCACCCTGCCGGCCTTCTTCGCCGAGGTGGCCCCGCATGCCCGGCTCTACCGGAGCCTCCTGCGCCCCGGTGGCGGCGGGCCGCTCGGCGAACTGCTCCACCAGGAGCTCCGCGCCTACAGCCGCCGCGAGCGCGCACTGGCCGGCGCGCCCGAGCCCGATCTCGTGGCGTCGGCGGTGGCGGCGACCTTCGCGGGCCTCCTGGCGGACTGGCTGCACGGCCTCATCGAGGCGACGCCGGAGGAGATCGCCGCCCGCACCTGGCGGCTGTTGATCTCCCTCCACCGCACCCCGCTGCCCTGACGCCGCCCGGCCCTGGCGGGTTGGAGCCACGGCGCAAAGGCGCCGCGTCCGGCCCGATCGGCGGCTGCCTCCGTCTGCCAGGGTGTGGGCACCGCGCGTGAGCGCGGCTCATGGGGTGGGGTGATCGGAGCGTGGAGGAAGGGTCCGGCGCGGCAGGGCAGGCCGCGTTCCAGTCGCTCGTGCTGCGCAGACTCGACGAGATCCGCGACGCGCAGCGTGCCGCCGGGTCCGCACCCGCCGCGCCCGTCGAGGGCACGGAGGGCGTCGAGGTCACCGAAGGGGCCGCCACCATCGCCGCCCGCTACACCGCGATCCAGCGCTCGGCCCACCGGGAGATCCTCGCCCTCGCCGCGGGCCCCGTCGTGGCCGTACCCGCAGGCGCCAACAACGGCCAGCGGGAGGCGATGCGGGCCGGGGTGCGGTACCGGGTCGTGTACGAGCGGGACGCCCTGGACCTCGACCGCACCGACACCCCGCTCCTCCTGCACGAGTGGTCCGCCCTCGGCGAGGAGATGCGGGTCGCCTTCGACGTCCCGATGAAACTCGTCATGGCCGACCGCGCCAAGGCGCTCGTCGTCCCGCCCCCGCCCGACGGCGTCCCGCCGCGCGCCCTCGTGCTCGAATCACCGGCTCTTCTGACGGCACTCGGCTGGATCTTCGACCGGGTCTGGGAGTCCGCGCTCCCGGTCCCCGTCGCCCTCGCCTCCGCCGTCGACGGTCCGCTGACGAGCGACGACAAGCGGCTCCTCACGCTCCTTCTGAACGGCTACACGGACCAGGCGATCGGCTCCCAGCTGGGCGTGAGCATGCGCACGGTGCAGCGCCGGGTACGACGGCTGCTCGCCCTGGCCGGAGCACAGAGCAGGCTGCAGCTCGGCTGGCACGCGGCCCAGCACCACTGGATCTGATCCGCGCGCTCCGCGACGCCGGTCCCCCGCTGTCGCCTTTACGACACGTCGTCAAACCGCCAGCGGCCAACCGCGGTTGGCGACCGGAACGCGTGGCACCGTTTCCGGCGTTCGCTCTCCCGGACACCGGAAGGACACGCATGTCCCGTCGCAGATCCACCGCGATATCCACCGCCGTTTCCCTGGCGCTCGCCGCGGCCTCCCTCGCCCTCGGTGTGGCGCCCGCCGCTCAGGCCGGCCCCGCCCCCGCGGACCGGCTCGGGTCCCACGACCGGGCACTGCTCGCCCAGTACGAGCAGCGGCACTCCCGCGCACGTGATGCCACGCCCGACTACGCGACCCTGCTGATCGCCGTCGCCGAAGGCCGTACCGCCGACGCCGAACGGGCCCTGGCCGGACTCGGCGTCGAGACCGTCCGCAGCGAGGCATCCGTCGGCTACCTCAAGGCGAACGTCCCCTTCGACCTCGTCGAGCGCGTCGCGGCCCTCGACGGGGTCGTCGCCGTCGACCTCGACGAACTCCTGGAGGTCGAGGACGCCCGCGCCGACGGGGACCTGACCGGGAAGACCGCGCCCCGGCCCCCGGCAGCCGAGCTCCCCGGGGCCCCGTCCGCCGCCACCCCGGACGACAACCCCTACATGCCGACCCGCGAGACCGGCTCCGTGCGATTCAAGGGGGACCACCCCGCGTACGACGGGCGCGGCGTCACCATCGGTGTGATGGACACCGGCGTCGACCCGACGCACCCCGCCCTCGCCAAGACCACCACCGGCGAGGACAAGCTGGTCGAGACCGTCACCGGCACGGACCCGCGGGACTTCATCGACCTGCTCTTCGACTCCAGCTGGTTCCTCATGGGCAACCGGCACACCGGCCCCGCGGTCACCGACAACCGCGGCAACCGCTGGACCACTCCGGACAGCCCCGGCCTGGCCGTCGCCTACAAGGCCACCGTCCTGCCCGGCGGCAAGCAGAGGCAGCTGGGTGTGCTGCACCGCGCCTCCGACGACGCGGTCTGGGTCGACACCGACGGCGACTTCGACTTCACCGACGAGGAACTGCTCCGCCGGTTCGGCAGCGGCCGCCAGATCGGGTACCTCGGCACGGACGACCCCGCCACGGAGATCAACGAGCGCATCCCCTTCACCGTCCAGACGAAGGTGATCAGCCCGACCGTCGTCGGGGTGAACGTCAACATCATCACCGAGGCCCACGGCACCCATGTCGCCGGCATCACCGCCGCGCACGGCATGTACGGCGGAGCCATGGACGGCCAGGAGCCCGGCGCCAAGCTCGTCTCCATGAAGGCCTGCCACGCGGCCGGCTGCTCCTCGGCCGCGCTCACCGACGGCATGATCGACCTCGCCACGACGTACGGCGTCGACGTGATCAACATGTCGATCGGATCCAGCCCGGAGTTCAACGACGGCCAGAGCGCCCGCGCGCTCGTCTACAACCGCCTGATCGACCGGACCGGCGTCCAGATCTTCCTCTCGGCCGGCAACTCCGGCGCGGGCACCAACGCGGTCGGCGACCCGACGGGGGCCGACAAGGCGGTCAGCGTCGGCGCCGCCGTCTCCGCCGGGACGTGGTGGGCGAACTACGGCTCCCAGGTCAAGGACGAGCAGAGCATCTTCCCCTTCTCCTCGCGCGGCCCGCGCGAGGACGGCGGCTTCAAGCCGGACGTCACCGCCCCGGGCGCGGCCGTCTCCACCACCCCGGACTGGATCGCGCCGAGCTACGTCCCGGAGACCGGGTACCGACTGGCGCCCGGCTACTCCATGCTGAACGGCACCTCGATGTCGTCCCCGCAGGCCGCCGGGGCCGGCGCCCTGCTGCTCTCCGCCGCCCGCCAGGCCGGGGTGAGCGCCACTCCCGCCGAGCTGCGGACCGCGCTCTACACCGGCGCCCGCTGGAACGGCAAGGCCGACGCCGTCGCCCAGGGCCGCGGCCAGATCGACGTCCCCCGGGCCTGGTCGGTCCTGGCGAAGGGCGGGGCCACCGCGCCGGCCCTCGACGTCTCCGCGCCCGTGTGCACCCCGCTCTCGGGCAAGCTCGTCACCCCGCACACCGGCCCCGGACTCTTCAACAGCTGCGCCCCGGACGCGGGCGGCCAGGCCGTCGGCGAGGAGCGGACGTACGAGCTGACCGTGACGCGCACGGAGGGCGCCGAAGGGCCCGTCCGGTACGAGCTGGGCCTCAAGGGGGGCGACGACACCTTCACCGTGCCCGGATCGGTGACCCTGGCGAAGGGTGTGCCGACCGCCTTGAAGGTGACGGCGAAGCCCGGCACGCAGGGCGTCCACAGCGCCGTCCTGACCTTCGACGACGAGTCCACCCGGGCCGCGGACCACGCCACGATGCTGGCGGTCGAGGCCGCCACACCGCTGGTGCCGGGGCAGCCGCTCGCGATCACCGGCACGGTGCACCGCAACGGGACCGTGCACTACACGGTCGCCGTGCCGGCCGGGGCGAAGAACCTGACCGTGTCGATGGACGGCCTGGACGACGGCAGCCAGACCCGCTGGTGGGCGTTCCGCCCGACCGGTGTCTCGGGTGAGAGGTCCGCCGCAGGAACCGTCTACTGCTACAACGGCTACCTCGACGGAAACGGCTGCGACCCGCGGACCCGGACGTACGACGCCCCCGCCGCCGGCGTCTGGGAGCTGGTCGTCGAGTCCCGCCGCACGTCCCCCCTGTGGGCGAACCCGTTCCGCCTGCGGGCGGAGGTCACCTCGTAGGCAGGCCCGGCGGATGCGGGCCCCGGCGACTCCGCCGGGGCCCGTCTGCTCCACAAAGGCAGGGTCGGCGTCGCCAAGTGAGCCTTACCTCACAGGATCGGGCCCCGGGCGGCGCTCTACGCTGGAAGGCGCGCCGCCAACGGAGGTGGCGCTGCTGTCTGCCGAGTGAGGAATGGCTGCCGTCATGCCAGAGTTTGCGTACTCCGATCTGCTCCCGCTGGGAGAGGACACCACGCCCTACCGCCTGGTGACCTCCGAGGGTGTCTCCACCTTCGAGGCCGACGGCCGTACGTTCCTCAAGGTCGAGCCGGAGGCGCTGCGCCGGCTCGCCGCCGAGGCCATCCACGACATCCAGCACTACCTGCGCCCGGCCCACCTGGCCCAGCTGCGCCGGATCATCGACGACCCGGAGGCGTCGAGCAACGACAAGTTCGTCGCGCTCGACCTCCTCAAGAACGCGAACATCGCCGCCGCGGGCGTCCTCCCCATGTGCCAGGACACCGGCACCGCGATCGTCATGGGCAAGCGCGGCCAGAACGTGCTGACCTCCGGCCGCGACGAGGAGGCCCTGTCGAAGGGCGTCTACGACGCGTACACCAAGCTCAACCTGCGGTACTCGCAGATGGCCCCGCTGACCATGTGGGAGGAGAAGAACACCGGCTCGAACCTGCCCGCGCAGATCGAGCTGTACGCGACGGACGGCGGCGCGTACAAGTTCCTCTTCATGGCCAAGGGCGGCGGCTCCGCCAACAAGTCCTTCCTCTACCAGGAGACGAAGGCCGTGCTCAACGAGGCGAGCATGATGAAGTTCCTGGAGGAGAAGATCCGCTCGCTCGGCACGGCCGCCTGCCCGCCGTACCACCTGGCGATCGTCGTCGGCGGCACCTCGGCCGAGTTCGCGCTCAAGACCGCGAAGTACGCCTCCGCCCACTACCTGGACGAGCTGCCCGCCGAGGGCTCGGAGCTCGGCCACGGCTTCCGGGACAAGGAGCTGGAGGAGAAGGTCTTCGAGCTCACGCAGAAGATCGGCATCGGCGCCCAGTTCGGCGGGAAGTACTTCTGCCACGACGTCCGGGTCGTCCGCCTGCCGCGCCACGGCGCCTCGCTGCCCGTCGCCATCGCCGTCTCCTGCTCGGCCGACCGCCAGGCCGTCGCGAAGATCACCGCCGAGGGCGTCTTCCTGGAGCAGCTGGAGACCGACCCGGCGCGCTTCCTGCCGGAGACCACGGACGAGCACCTCGACGAGTCCTCCGACGTCGTGAAGATCGACCTGAACCAGCCGATGGACGAGATCCTCGCCGAGCTGACGAAGTACCCGGTCAAGACCCGTCTCTCGCTGACGGGCCCGCTGGTCGTGGCGCGCGACATCGCGCACGCCAAGATCAAGGAGCGGCTCGACGCGGGTGAGGAGATGCCGCAGTACCTGAAGGACCACCCGGTCTACTACGCGGGTCCGGCGAAGACCCCCGAGGGCTACGCCTCCGGCTCCTTCGGCCCGACGACCGCCGGTCGCATGGACTCGTACGTCGAGCAGTTCCAGGCGGCGGGCGGCTCCAAGGTCATGCTCGCCAAGGGCAACCGCAGCAAGCAGGTCACGGACGCCTGCGGCGGCCACGGCGGCTTCTACCTGGGATCGATCGGCGGCCCGGCCGCGCGGCTCGCCCAGGACTGCATCAAGAAGGTCGAGGTCGTCGAGTACGAGGAGCTCGGCATGGAGGCGGTCTGGAAGATCGAGGTCGAGGACTTCCCCGCGTTCATCGTGGTGGACGACAAGGGCAACGACTTCTTCCAGAACCCGGCCCCGGAACCGACGTTCACCCACATCCCGGTCCGCGGACCCGGCCTGGTCTAGGGGGCAGGACGGATCGGGGCGCGAACCCGGTCGGCCGAAGCGCCCCACCCGGTTCCGACCGGGTGGGGCGCTTCTCCCGCTCGCCCCGCTCGTGGCGAGATCGCCGGGCGGGGCCCCTCGGGGCCCTGTCGAGGGCGCGTGGTGAAGACTTGGGGCCCTGACTCCGAGACGAACAGGCTGGACGGACACGCGTGAGACATCCGATACGGGTACGGAACCTGGCCCCCGCCCTCGCCGCCCTCGCGGCGGCCGGGCTGCTGACCGGCTGCCTGGGGACCGAGCCGGCCCCCGAGAGGCCGGCCGCGCGGAAGGCCCCCGAGGCGAAGGCAGCCGGGAACACCGTCGGCGCCACCGGCACCGCCTGCGCGCTGCCCGTCTCCTTCGCGCTCCTCCCGGACTGGAAGCCCCAGGCCGTCACCGTCTCCGACGGCGACGAGATCGCCGCCGCCTTCGGCAAGCAGGGCCCCGCCACCATGGTCTGCGAGGTCGACGCGAAGCCGGCCGGGAACATCGGCTTCCTGCGCGTCTGGAGCGCGGGGAAGGGCCCCGCCCGCGCGGCGCTCGAAGGGTTCGTGAAGGCCGAGAAGAACGCCTCCAAGGTCACGTTCAACGCGATCGCGGCCGGGGGGATGGACGCCACCGAGGCGACGTACACGGTCTACAACAAGATCATGGAGGAGTCCAAGGAGGAGCGCGCCTTCGCCCTCTCCACCCCCAAGGGCACCGTGATCATCCACCTGGGCGGACTCGACACCCAGGAGCACCGGGAGATGCTTCCCGCGTACGAGCTGGCCCGGTCGAGCGTCAAGGCGCTCTGAGGGCCGCGGCCCCCGCCCCGCGCCGAGTCCGGGCGGACGGGGGCCGCGACGCTCGCGACACGGCCTAGGCGAAGCGCTGCCCCGCCGACCCGTCGCAGCTCTGCAGGCGGATCGGCTGGCGCGCCGCCGACTGTGTCAGGCACAGGCCCGTCGCCGCCGCGGGCCTGATCGTCGCGCCGTCCCGTACGAACTTCTGGTTCGCGGCGCCCGAGCAGTTCCAGACGACCATCGCCGTCCCCGGCTGGTACCTGGCTCCGGGCACGTCCAGGCACCGGTCCTGGGTCAGTCCCGTGTGGACGGTCTGCCGCGCGGAGTCGTGCCACCAGCCCTGGTTGCGGCCCCCGTGGCAGTCCCAGCCGAGCACGGCGGTGCCGTTCCTCGTGGTGGCCGCGTCGACGTCCGCGCAGTTCCCGGTGGCCTGGTTCCTCAGCGGCCTGTAGACGTCGTCCCAGGCGTACGGGACGAGGGTCGGGGTCCCCGAGGAGTTCACGTCCGCGCAACTCGCCTCACGCAGACCCGAGTCGTAGATCTGGGTCAGACAGGACGCGAACGCCGCGTGGCCGCGGGCGTTGGGGTGGAAGGACTGCCGGACGGAGTTCTCGTCCGGGGTGCCGGGCTTGGAGAGGTCGATGTACAGGCCCCTCGCCCAGGGATCCTCCATGCAGACCTCGTGGCCGTGGAAGAGCCGTGAGTTGTCGAGGTAGACGGCTCCGGTGGCGGCCGCCGCCCTGCGCATCCCGCGTTCGAAGGCCGGCACCGCGGTGTTGCGGCCCCAGACGGTGTCGGAGTCGTAGCCGAGCCCGCCGCAGGCGAGCTTGCCGGGGAAGTTCGGGTTGTCGCGGAAGTCCGGGCCGATGGGGCTCGGGTAGCCCATGACGACGAGCTTGTAGTCGGCGTCGGCGTACCCGGCGTCGCGCATCACGGACTTCAGGTCGCGCACGGTCTGCTCGACCTTGGGCACGAGTCCGTCGACGCGGGCCTGCCAGCCGGGGGCGTACGTGGGCTCGCAGGGGCCCTGCAGGGTCAGGTACCGCGTGACGCAGTCGGTCATCACCGGACCGAACTGCAGGTCGTCGTTGGCGCCGGCCACGAGCAGCACCATCTTGATCCGGGTGTTGCGGGCCTTGATGGCGAGGTTGTCGCTCTGGACGAGTTCGTCGGCGTACTGCTTCGATCCACCGATCCTGATGTTGCCGCTGTAGGCGCCGGAGCAGGACACGTTGAACGTGAGGTCCGCGGGGATTCCGGTGCGGTGGACGGCGGCGTCGGGTGAGCGGTGGCACCAGTTGGTCGGCCCGTTGGTCGGCGGTTCGTAGGTGCCGACGCCCTCGCCGGAGATCTCGCTGTCACCGAGCGAGATCAGGCCGGTCCTGCGCTGGGCGAGCGGTCGCTCCTCCGGGCTGCCGTAGATCTTGGTCGCCTCGGCCGCGCGGATGGCCTCCAGCTCGGGCGGGAGGGGTACGGACGCCGCCGTACGGGTGCCCGTTCCGGTGTCGGCCGCGCCGGCGGGGGCTGCGGCTGCCATGGTGCCGAAGGCCGCGGCAGCCGCCGCCGTGGCCGCGATCGTCCGGCGGAGTCTGTACCTGGTGCGCATCATCGCGCCTCCTGGAAGTGGGGTTACCCACGGTTTTACTGGCCGGTACGTGCATGGGGAATAGCCGCAACAAGACAAGTGCTCACCTTTGTATGGAGGTTGACGACATGACCGACGCCACGACCGACGACCACCGCATCGAGCACGACTCGATGGGCGAGGTACGCGTCCCCCGGCACGCCAAGTGGCGGGCGCAGACCCAGCGGGCGGTGGAGAACTTCCCCGTCTCGGGGCAACGGCTCGAACGGGCCCACATCGAGGCCCTCGCCCGGATCAAGGCCGCGGCCGCCAAGGTCAACGCCGAGCTCGGGGTCATCGACGGCGACCTCGCCACGGCCATCCAGGAGGCGGCGGCCGAGGTCGCCGAGGGCCGCTGGGACGACCACTTCCCCGTCGACGTCTTCCAGACCGGTTCGGGCACCTCGTCCAACATGAACGCCAACGAGGTCATCGCCACCCTCGCCACCGAGCGGCTGAGCGGCCTCCCCGGGGACCGGAGCGTCCACCCCAACGACCATGTGAACGCGTCCCAGTCGTCCAACGACGTCTTCCCCTCCTCCATCCACATCGCCGCCACGGCCGCCGTCACCCGTGATCTGATCCCGGCCCTCGACCATCTGGCCGGATCCCTGGAGCGGAAATCAGCCGAATTCGCGGACGTGGTGAAGTCCGGTCGCACGCATCTGATGGACGCCACGCCGGTGACGCTCGGACAGGAGTTCGGCGGCTACGCGGCCCAGGTCCGGTACGGCATCGAGCGGCTGCGCGCCTCGCTGCCCCGGCTCGCCGAGCTCCCCCTCGGCGGCACGGCGGTGGGCACCGGCATCAACACGCCGCCCGGGTTCTCCGCCGCGGTCATCGCGGAGATCGCCGACGCGACCGGTCTGCCGCTCACCGAGGCCCGCGACCACTTCGAGGCGCAGGGTGCCCGGGACGGCCTGGTGGAGACGTCCGGGCAGCTCAGGACCATCGCCGTCGGCCTCACCAAGATCTCCAACGATCTGCGCTGGATGGCGAGCGGCCCGCGCACGGGCCTCGCCGAGATCAACCTCCCCGACCTCCAGCCCGGCTCCTCGATCATGCCGGGCAAGGTGAACCCGGTCGTCCCCGAGGCGGTCCTCATGGTCGCCGCGCAGGTGACCGGCAACGACACCACGGTGGCGGTCGCCGGCGCGGCGGGGAACTTCGAGCTCAACGTCATGCTCCCGGTGATCGCCAAGAACCTCCTGGAGTCCGTACGGCTGCTCGCCAACGCGTCCCGCCTCCTCGCGGACCGGACGGTCGACGGCATCACCGCCAACGCCGAGCGGGCCCGGGAGTACGCCGAGTCCTCGCCCTCCGTCGTCACCCCGCTGAACAAGTACATCGGCTACGAGGAGGCCGCGAAGGTGGCCAAGAAGTCCCTGGCGGAGCGGAAGACCATCCGGCAGGTGGTGCTCGAATCCGGCTATGTGGAGCGCGGCGACCTCACGGTCGAACAACTCGACGAAGCGCTCGACGTGCTGCGTATGACTCATCCGTGACCTGTACCGCAGCGACCGGGAGGGCTCGCCCCTAAGATCTGCGCATGACAGGATCGGGCGGCACTCAGCACTGGGCACCGGGGGAGCACATCCTCTGGCGCTACCGCGGCAACGGCTCCGGCGCGGTGCACATCTGCCGCCCGGTGACCGTCGTCCAGGACACCCCCGAGCTGCTCGCCGTGTGGATGGCCCCCGGCACGGAGTGCGTCAAGCCCGTGCTCGTCGACGGAACGCCCGTGCACGAGGAGCCGCTCGCCACCCGGTACACCGCCCCGCGCACCACCGCCCGCGCGCGCTGGTTCGGCACGGGGGTGCTGAAACTGGCCGGACCGACCGAACCCTGGTCGGTCTGGCTGTTCTGGGATCGCGGCTGGCACTTCCGCAGCTGGTACGTGAACCTGGAGGAGCCGCGGACCCGGTGGTCCGGCGGCATCGACTCCGAGGACCACTTCCTCGACATCTCCGTCTTCCCCGACCGCAGCTGGCTGTGGCGGGACGAGGACGAGTTCGCGCAGGCCCAGCGGGCCGGACTGATGGACGCGGCGCAGGCCGCGCGGGTGCGGGCGGCGGGCCGCGCCGCGGTCGAGGTGATCGGGGCCTGGGGCACGCCGTTCTCCGACGGCTGGGAGGACTGGCGGCCCGATCCCCGGTGGACCGTGCCCGAGCTGCCCTCGGACTGGGATCGCACTCCGGCGCACACGGCACCGTGAGACCCTTGATGCGCCCCCGGGGTGCAAACGTAGGATCGTCCTCCGCAAGGCGGTGATCAACCGAACGAGGCGTCAACCACAGAGCACAGCGCAGGACCTGACCGTAAGTCATTCTGAGGGGGAGAGCAGTGCCGGACGTGTGCCCGGGTGTGCCGACCCCTGTCGTAGCCGCTGCTCGCGGGGCATTCAGATCCACCGCGCGCCAGGGGTTTATCCCCGGTGAAGGCGCGGCATCGGCGAGAAGAGCGAGTGCATCGCACCACCGGCCCGGACGGACGGAATCCCACGCGTGACGGAGCATCCCACCTCCCACGAAGGCCGGCAGCCGCTGGCTGCCCGGTCGCACGAGCGCACCCGCCCCCGCCAGGAAGCGGCCGAGGCCCCGGTGCCGGCGCAGCCCGGCGCGGCCGGTCAGCGTGCCGCCGCGGACGCCCGCTCCGGCGACAGCGCGGGCCGCGCCGGTTCGGGAGCACCCGTGCCCGGTCAGGTGACGCCACCCACGTCGGCCTCCGCGGGAGCCACGCCGCCAGGACGCGACGGCACGTCGGCCGAGCGCGGCGGCGCGCCCGGCCACGGGGCCGCACCGGCCGGACGGGACGGCGCGCCCACCGGTCAGACGGACGAAACGGCGGCGCACGGCGGCGGATCGGCCGACCGCGGAGCCGGATCGGCGGACCCGGTCGCTCCCGGAACCGGGACCCCCGGGCAGGGCGGGGTGTCTCCCGCCCCCACGGCCGCGATGGCCGTGAACGTCACTCCGGGGGCGGCGCCGCAGGACGTGCTGGCCGCGCGGCGCGAGGGCGACCGGCTGCGGTTCGTGGGCGCGGCGACCCGGCGCATCGCGCGCGGGATAGACCTCGACGAGATCGTGCTCGGGCTGTGCCGGGCGACCGTGCCGACCTTCTCCGACGCGATCCTGGTCTATCTCCGTGACCCGCTGCCGGTGGGTGACGAGCGTCCGGTCGCGCCGTTCGTGCTGCGGCTGCGCCGCACGGACCGGCTGCGTTTAGCCGAGGTGGAGGGCGAGGAGCTGACGCTCGTCCCCGACCCCGACCCGACCCCGGCCGCCGAGCTGTGCGAGGTCCGTTCCGGCGGTGCGCTCGCCGAGGTGCTGCGCGGGGTGCGGCCGGTCTTCGGCGACTCCGCCGCCGCCCGCGCCGCGCTGCCCGAACTGCTCGGGCCCCAGCACGTCCTGCCCGGCGGTCACCGGGCGATCCTCGCCCCGCTGCGGGGCCGCCGCCGGGTGATCGGCGCGGCGGTCTTCCTGCGCCGGCCGGAGCGGCCCGGCTTCGAGCCGAACGACCTCCTGGTCGCGGCGCAGCTGGCGACCCACACCGCGCTCGGCATCGACAAGGCCGTGCTGTACGGCCGCGAGGCGTACATCGCCGACGAGCTCCAGCGCACGATGCTGCCGGACTCGCTGCCGCAGCCGACCGGTGTCCGGCTCGCCTCCCGCTATCTCCCGGCCGCGGAGACGGCCCGGGTCGGCGGTGACTGGTACGACGCGATCCCGCTGCCCGGCAGCCGGGTGGCCCTCGTCGTCGGCGATGTCATGGGCCACTCCATGACCTCCGCGGCGATCATGGGTCAGCTGCGGACCACGGCGCAGACCCTGGCCGGGCTCGACCTGCCGCCGCAGGAGGTGCTGCACCATCTGGACGAGCAGGCGCAGCGGCTGGGCCAGGACCGGATGGCGACCTGCATGTACGCGGTGTACGACCCGGTCTCGCACCGGATCACCATCGCCAACGCCGGCCATCCGCCGCCGATACTGCTGCACCTCGGCGGCCGCGCGGAGGTCCTGCGCGTACCTCCGGGGGCGCCGATCGGCGTGGGCGGGGTCGACTTCGAGGCGGTGGAGCTGGACGCCCCGGCGGGCGCCACGCTGCTCCTCTACACGGACGGCCTGGTGGAGTCCCGGCTGCGGGACGTGTGGACCGGGATAGAGCAGCTGCGGGAGCGCCTCGCGACGACCGCGCAGCTGACCGGCCCGGATCACTCGCCGCCGCTGGAAGCGCTCTGCGACGACGTGCTCGACATGCTCGGCCCGGGTGACCGGGACGACGACATCGCGCTGCTCGCGGCCCGGTTCGACGGGATCGCGCCCAGTGACGTGGCGTACTGGTTCCTGGAACCGGAGGACGCGGCTCCGGGGCGCGCCCGGCGGCTCGCGCGACGCGCGCTGGCCCGCTGGGACCTGGAGGAGCTGTCGGACTCGGTCGAGCTGCTGATCAGCGAGGTCGTGACGAACGCCGTGCGGTACGCGGAGCGGCCGGTGACCCTGCGGCTGCTGAAGACCGATGTCCTGCGCTGCGAGGTGGGCGACGACTCCCCGCAGCTGCCACGGCAGCGCCGGGCGCGGGACACCGACGAGGGCGGGCGCGGTCTGTTCCTGGTGAACCGGCTGGCCCGGCGGTGGGGGGCGACACGGCTGTCGGGCGGCAAGGTGGTCTGGTTCGAACTGCCCACCCGCACGTAGAGCCACCGAGCGCGGAGCCGCACCGGCGGAGCGGCACGGTTCGAGAAACGGCGAAGGCCGGACCCGGGTCCCGGGTCCGGCCGAACCCCGGGAACCGCGCGG
>NZ_JBEZNW010000022.1:0-119016 GCF_040653355.1 Streptomyces sp. NPDC047971
GCGGCCCGGCTGCGCCCCGCCCGGGGGCGGGGGCGGGCGGCGCCCCGACGGTCGTCGGTCCGCACCCCGCCCGTCCTCAGCGGTCGTTCTGCGCGAGCCGCAGCAGGTGGTCGGCGAGGGCCTGGCCGCCCGCCGGGTCACGGGAGATCAGCAGCAGCGTGTCGTCTCCCGCGATCGTGCCGAGGATCGCGTGGAGTTCGGCCTGGTCGATGGCCGACGCGAGGAACTGGGCGGCCCCCGGCGGGGTCCGCAGGACCACCAGGTTGGCGGATGCCTCCGCCGAGATCAGCAGTTCGCCGGAGAGCCGGCGCATCCGCTCCTCCTTGGCGGACTCGCCGAGCGGCGCCTGCGGGGTGCGGAAGCCGCCCTCGCTGGGTACCGCGTAGATCAACTCGCCGCCGGTGTTGCGGATCTTCACCGCGCCGAGCTCGTCGAGGTCGCGGGAGAGCGTCGCCTGGGTGACGCTCAGCCCGTCGTCCGCGAGGAGCTTGGCCAGCTGGCTCTGCGAGCGCACCGGTTGCCGGTTGAGGATGTCGACGATCCTGCGATGGCGTGCGGTGCGGGTCTGCGGAACGGACGGCCCTCCGTGCTCGGATTCCTGCGCGTCGGTCATCGTCGTCTCATTCTCCGGTTCGTCCTTCCCCGTTCACCGCTTCGTCGAGGACACCGGGCAGCGCTGCCAGGAACGCGTCCACCTCCGCGTCGGTGATGATCAGTGCCGGCATGAGCCGTACGACATCGGGGGCGGGCGCGTTCACCAGGAGACCGGCGTCCTGAGCCGCCTGCTGCACCTGGGGCGCGAGGGACTCGGTGAGCACGATACCCAGCAGAAGGCCCTCACCACGGACATGGGAGACCAGCGGGTGGTTCAGACCCTCGATTCCGCCGCGCAGCTTCTCGCCGAGCCGCTTCACCTCGTCGAGCGTTCCACCGGTGGCGAGGGTGTCCAGCACGGCGAGGCCGGCGGCGCAGGCGACCGGGTTCCCGCCGAAGGTCGTGCCGTGGTGACCGGGCGTGAAGAGCTCGGCCGCCTCGCCGAAGGCGACGGTGGCGCCGAGCGGCAGCCCGCCGCCGAGGCCCTTGGCGAGGGTGACGATGTCGGGGTCGACCCCGTCGTGGCCCTGGTACTCGAACCAGCGGCCGGTCCTGCCGACACCCGTCTGGACCTCGTCGAGGACGAGGAGGGTGCCGGTGGCGCGGGTGATCTCGCGGGCGGCCCGGAGGTAGCCGACGGGCGGGACGACGACGCCGATCTCGCCCTGCACCGGCTCGATGATCACCAGCGCGGTGTCCTCGGTGACGGCGGCGCGCAGGGCGTCGACGTCTCCGTACGGGACGTGCGTGACGTCGCCGGGCAGCGGCTGGAACGGGGCCTGCTTGCCGGGCTGACCGGTGAGCGCGAGCGCGCCCATGGTCCGGCCGTGGAAGCCGCCCTGGGTGGCGACCATGTGCTTCCGGCCGGTCAGCCGGCCGATCTTGAAGGCGCCTTCGTTGGCCTCCGCCCCCGAGTTGCAGAAGAAGACCCGTCCGGGCCGGCCGAAGAGCTGGAGCAGCCGTTCGGCGAGGGCGACGGGCGGTTCGGCGACGAAGAGGTTGGAGACATGGCCGAGCGTGCCGATCTGCCGCGAGACGGCCTCGACGACCGCCGGGTGGGCGTGGCCGAGGGCGTTGACCGCGATGCCGCCGACGAAGTCGAGGTACTCGGTGCCGTCGGCGTCCCAGACCTTGGCGCCCTCGCCGCGGACGAGCGACAGCTTCGGCGTGCCGTAGTTGTCCATCAGCGAGCCCTGCCACCGCCGGCTCAGTTCCGCGTTGCTCATTCCCCGTCCCCCGTCGTCTCGTCGGGCACGACCATCGTGCCGATGCCCGAGTCGGTGAAGATCTCCAGCAGGATCGAGTGCTGGACGCGACCGTCGATCACCCGGGCCGTGGTGACCCCGTTCCGTACCGCGTGCAGACAGCCCTCCATCTTGGGCACCATGCCGCTGGAGAGATCGGGCAGCAGCTTCTCCAGCTGGCTCGCGGTGAGCCTGCTGATGACCTCGTCGCTGTGCGGCCAGTCCTCGTAGAGGCCCTCGACGTCGGTCAGGACCATCAGGGTCTCGGCGCCCAGCGCCGCAGCGAGAGCCGCAGCCGCCGTATCAGCATTGACGTTGTAGACATGTCCGTCGTCCTCGGAGCGGGCGATGGAGGAGATGACCGGGATCCGGCCGTCCTCCAGGAGCGCCTGGATGGCGCCGGTGTCGATGGCGGTGATCTCGCCGACGCGGCCGATGTCGACCTGTTCGCCCGCGATGACCGGCTGGTGCTTGGTGGCCGAGATGGTGTGCGCGTCCTCGCCCGTCATGCCGATGGCGAGCGGACCGTGCTGGTTGAGCAGCCCGACGAGCTCGCGCTGGACCTGGCCGGCGAGGACCATCCGTACGACGTCCATGGCGTCCTCGGTGGTGACCCGCAGACCGGCCTTGAACTCGCTGACGATGCCGTGCCGGTCGAGCGCGGCGCTGATCTGGGGTCCGCCGCCGTGCACGACGACCGGCTTGAGCCCGGCGTGGCGCAGGAAGACGACGTCCTGGGCGAAGGCCGCCTTGAGCTCGTCGTCGATCATGGCGTTGCCGCCGAACTTGATGACGACCGTCTTGCCGTGGTGGCGGGTCAGCCAGGGCAGCGCCTCGATGAGGATCTGGGCCTTGGGGAGCGCGGTGTGCTTGCGGGTGGGGTTCGTGGAGTCGCTCATGAGGAGTACGCGCTGTTCTCGTGGACGTAGTCGGCGGTGAGGTCGTTGGCCCAGATGACGGCGGACTCGGCGCCGGCGGCGAGGTCGGCGGTGATGGTGACCTCACGGAAGCGCATGTCGACGAGGTCGCGGTCCTCGCCGACGGAGCCGTTCTTGCAGACCCACACGCCGTTGATGGCGACGTTGAGCCGGTCGGGGTCGAAGGCCGCCCGTGTGGTGCCGATGGCGGAGAGCACCCGGCCCCAGTTGGGGTCCTCACCGTGGATGGCGCACTTGAGGAGGTTGTTGCGGGCGATGGAGCGGCCCACCTCGACGGCGTCGTCCTCGGTCGCGGCGTTGATCACCTCGATGCGGATGTCCTTGCTGGCGCCCTCGGCGTCGCCGATGAGCTGACGCGCGAGGTCCTGGCAGACGGCGGTGACGGCCTCGGCGAACTCCTCGTACGCCGGGGTGATGCCGGAGGCGCCGGAGGCCAGCAGGAGGACGGTGTCGTTGGTGGACATGCAGCCGTCGGAGTCGACCCGGTCGAAGGTGACCTTGGTGGACTGCCGCAGGGCCGTGTCCAGGTCCTTGGCGGCCACGTCGGCGTCGGTGGTGAGCACGACGAGCATGGTGGCGAGGCCGGGGGCGAGCATTCCGGCGCCCTTGGCCATGCCGCCGACGGTCCAGCCCTCCTTGGTGACGACGGAGGTCTTGTGGACGGTGTCGGTGGTCTTGATGGCGATGGCGGCCTTCTCGCCACCGTGCTCGGAGAGCTCGCCGACCGCCTTCTCGACGCCGGTGAGGACCTTGTCCATGGGGAGCAGCAGGCCGATGAGGCCGGTGGAGGCGACGGCGACCTCGCCGGCCCCGACCTCCAGGAGTTCGGCCACCTTCTCGGCGGTGGCGTGGGTGTCCTGGAAGCCCTGCGGGCCCGTACAGGCGTTGGCTCCGCCGGAGTTGAGGACGACGGCCGCCAGCTCGCCTGTGGTCAGCACCTGCTGGGACCACAGGACCGGCGCGGCCTTGACGCGGTTGGAGGTGAAGACGCCGGCGGCGGCGCGGCGGGGCCCGGTGTTGACCACGAGGGCCAGGTCCGGGTTGCCGTTCTCCTTGATTCCGGCGGCGATGCCCGCTGCCGTGAATCCCTTCGCTGCGGTGACGCTCACGGAGCGACTCCAATCGTGGAAAGTCCGGTGTCCTCAGGGAGCCCGAGGGCGATGTTCATGCTCTGCACCGCGCCGCCGGCGGTGCCCTTGGTGAGGTTGTCGATGGCGCTGATCGCGATGATGCGGTTCGCGGTCCCGTCGTACGTGACCTGGACCTGAACGGCGTTGGAACCCTGCACGGACGCCGTCGAGGGCCACCGGCCCTCGGGCAGCAGGTGGACGAACGGCTCGTCCGCGAACGCCTTCTCGTACGCGGCCCGTACCGCCTCGGCCGATGTCCCGGGCTTCGCCGGCGCGGAGCAGGTGGCGAGGATGCCGCGCGGCATGGGGACGAGGGTCGGCGTGAACGAGACGGTGACCCGCTCGCCGGCCAGGGGGCTGAGGTTCTGGCTCATCTCGGGCGTGTGCCGGTGGCCGCCGCCGACGCCGTACGGGGTGACGGAGCCCATGACCTCGCTGCCGAGCAGGTGCGGCTTGAGGGCCTTGCCCGCACCGGAGGTGCCGCTGGCGGCCACGATCACGGCGTCGGGCCCGGCGAGGCCGTTCGCGTACGCGGGGAAGAGCGCGAGCGAGACGGCGGTGGGGAAGCAGCCGGGCACCGCGACGCGCTTGGACCCCTCCAGCGCGGCACGGGCACCCGGCAGTTCGGGAAGGCCGTAGGGCCAGGTCCCGGCGTGCGGGGACCCGTAGAACGTCTCCCAGTCGGCGGCGTCGCGCAGCCGGAAGTCGGCGCCCATGTCGACGACGAGGACGTCGGGGCCGAGCTGCTCGGCGACGGCGGCGGACTGCCCGTGCGGCAGCGCGAGGAAGACGACGTCGTGCCCGGCCAGCTCCTCGGCGGTGGTCGGCGCGAGGACGCGGTCGGCGAGCGGGAGGAGGTGGGGCTGGAGGGCCCCGAGCTTCTGCCCGGCGTTGGAGTGGCCGGTCAGGGTGCCGATCTCCACGTCGGGGTGGGTGAGGAGCAGACGCAGGAGCTCTCCCCCCGCGTATCCGCTCGCGCCCGCCACTGCTGCTCGTACCGTCATCGAAACCCTCCTCCTGGATGGCATGACTATACGCAGATGCGCAGTTTTATGCAAAGCCGTGCGCGCGGATCCACGGAGGTGAAGAGTCCGGTTCGTGACCGCATCCGCGGGCCCATGGAGACCTCCCGGACCGCCGGTATCGCCGCACGCCGCGCGAGACCGCTTCGGGAGGAGCCCGTCCGTCCACAGCGGACGGCGCGTGGCGGACAAATGACAAAGGCAAGGAGGTTGGTCACCCACTCCTTGCCACTCTCAACGTATAGCACGAGGGGGGTCTTGCGGCAAGGCCCCCCTCGTGGCGCAGAATCGCCGGGTCAACTCCGGGATCTGCGGTTACGCGGTGTTCACGGTGTACGTCAGTTTTGTCGAACGGGGCGGTTCTCATGTGGGACGTGATCGTGGTCGGTGCCGGACCGACCGGCCTGATGCTCGCTTCCGAGCTGCGGCTGCACGGTGTGCGGGTGCTCGTGGTGGACAAGGAGGAGGAGCCGACCCGGCAGTCCCGCGCGCAGGGTCTGCATGTGCGCAGCATCGAGGTCATGGACCAGCGCGGTCTGCTGGAGCGCTTCCTCTCGCTCGGGCAGCAGGTCACGGCGGGCGGCTTCTTCGCGGGGCTCAGCAAGGCGTGGCCGGCCCAGCTGGACACCGCCCATTCGTACGTCCTCGCCATCCCCCAGCAGGTCACCGAGCGCCTGCTGGCCGAGCACGCCACCGAGGCCGGCGCCGAGATCCGGCGCGGCATCGGACTGGTCGGGCTCAGCCAGGACGACCAGGGGGTGACCGTCGAGCTGGCCGACGGGGGGACGCCCGGCCACGGGGCGGGGACGACGCTGCGCGCGCGCTTCGTCGTCGGCTGCGA
Organism: Streptomyces sp. NPDC047971; assembly: GCF_040653355.1. Taxonomy (NCBI): domain Bacteria; kingdom Bacillati; phylum Actinomycetota; class Actinomycetes; order Kitasatosporales; family Streptomycetaceae; genus Streptomyces; species Streptomyces sp. NPDC047971. The sequence goes on from NZ_JBEZNW010000022.1 coordinate 5,770, forward strand.
CGGCGGCCGCAGCACGGTGCGCAAGCTGCTCGGCGTCCCCTTCCCCGGAGAGCCCTCCAGGGTGGAGACGCTGCTCGGCGAGATGGAGCTGACCACGCCCGCGGAGGAGATGGCCGCCGTGGTGGCCGAGGTCCGCCGGACGCAGAAGCGGTTCGGCACCATGCCGCTCGGGGACGGGGTGTACCGGGTCGTGGTGCCCGCCGAGGGGGTGGCCGAGGACCGGGCGACCCCGCCGACCCTGGACGAGTTCAAGGAGCGGCTGATCGCCTTCGCCGGTACCGACTTCGGCGCGCACTCCCCGCGCTGGCTCTCCCGCTTCGGCGACGCCACGCGGCAGGCCGAGCGCTACCGCGTCGGGCGGGTCCTCCTCGCCGGCGACGCGGCCCACATCCATCCGCCGACCGGCGGGCAGGGACTCAACCTGGGCATCCAGGACGCGTTCAATCTCGGCTGGAAGCTGGCCGCCGAGGTCGACGGCTGGGCTCCGAAGGGGCTCCTCGACAGCTACCACGCCGAGCGCCACCCGGTGGCCGCCGACGTCCTGGACAACACCCGTGCGCAGATCCAGCTGATGTCGACCGAGCCGGGCGCCCAGGCGGTACGCCGCCTCCTGGCGGAGCTGGTGGAGATCGAGGAGGTGGACCGCTACCTGATCGAGAAGATCACCGCGATCACGGTCCGCTACGACTTCGGTGAGGGCCACGAGCTGCTCGGTCGGCGGATGCGGGATCTGGGGCTGAAGCACGGCCGCCTCTACGAGCGGATGCGCAGCGGCCGCGGTCTGCTGCTCGACCGGACCGGCGACCTCTCGGTGGCGGGCTGGGAGGACCGGGTGGACCACGTCGTCGACGCCACCGAGGAGCTCGACGTTCCCGCGGTGCTGCTGCGGCCTGACGGCCATGTGGCATGGGTCGGTGCGGACCAGCGGGAACTGCTCGGGAAGCTGCCCGAGTGGTTCGGCTCCGCGGCCGGCTGAGCCGCGGATGTGGCCCTTCGGCGTCCCGCTCGGGGCTCCCCCGCCGCGTCGGCCCGCGCGGCGGGAGGACCTCCCTCCGTGTCGTCCTCGCGCGCGGCCGGAGGACCTCCCTCCGTGTCGGCCCGCGCGGCGGGAGGACGGCGCGGAAGGCGCCCCCGGCACGGCGGACCACGAAGCCGTCGGTGACCCGCCGGGCGAGGGCGCCGGGCGCGACACGAACCTCACGGAACACGGGGACCCGGCGGTCGGGCGCAGGGCCTGAGGGTCCGGCGGGGTGCGAGGGCCCGGGTCCCGCCGGCCGTATGCCGGGCCGCCGTCACACCCCGCCCCTCGCGCACGTCATCGCACCGACGGAAGCGACGAGGAGTGATGACCGCCATGGACGACCACGAGTTCCTCGCCGGCCGGTTCGACGCCCACCGGGACCGGCTGCGGGCCGTCGCGCTCCGCCTGCTCGGATCGCACGGCGAGGCGGAGGAGGCGTTGTACGAGGCGCGGGCCCGGCTCGGCGAGGTCGATCGCTGGCTGGCGGTCGCCGTCGGGCGGGTGTGCGTCGGCAGGCTCACGCAGCGGGGGACGCGGGCGTACGGGCGGGGTGGGGCGGTCCCTCGGCCGGAGCGGCCGGAGACGCAGGCGCCCGCGCAGGACGGTGTCGACTCCGTGTGGCTCGCGCTGCTGGTCGTCCTGGACTCCCTGGCGGCGGACGAGCGGCTGGCGTTCGCCCTGCACGACCTGTTCGGCCTGCCGCTCGCGGAGGTCGCGCGGATCACCGGCCGTACGGCCGAGGAGGCGGGGCTCCTCGCCCGCCGCGCCCGGCTCCGGGTGCGGGGTTCCGACGGGCAGGAGCCGGACCCCGTTCCGCCGCCTCGGCGCACGGTCGTCGAGGTGTTCCTCGCGGCCGCCCGCGCGCGGGACGCGCGCGCGCTCGCCGCCGTCCTGGACCCCGATGTCGTGGCGTACTCCGGGAAGGGCGCGGTCCACGGCGCGCCCGCGGTCGCCGAGGGGGCCGCCGCGTTCGCCGCGCTCGCCCCGGTGGCGAGACCGGCGCTGGTGGACGGGGCTCCGGGAGTCGCGGCGTTCAGGGAGGGACGCGTGGTCGCCGCGGTGGCGTTCACGATCCGCGGCGAGCGGATCACGGTCCTCGACCTCACGACGGACGAGGAGCGGTTGCGGGGGCTCGACCTGGTCTTCCCGGAGTGCTGAGCGTCCGGCTCCGTCGGCCCGGACGAAATTCCGATGCGGGTCCCCCGCACCCTCCGTTAGCCTCGACGGCATGTCTACGCCCCGAATCTCCTAGCTCAAGGACCCGCTTCCACGCCACCCGTGTGTCCTTCTGCTGTTTCGGAGCGTTACCCCATGATCACCGTTCGCGGTGCCGACGTGCGCGTCGGCGCCCGTCTGCTGCTGTCCGACCTCTCCTTCCACATCGCCCCCGGCGACCGGATCGGCCTCGTCGGCCGTAACGGCGCCGGGAAGACCACCCTTCTCGACACCCTGGCAGGGCTGCGCCACCCCGCCGCCGGAAGCGTCACCCACACCGGCGGGATCGCTCATCTCCCGCAGGACTCCCGCGCCGCCGATCCGTCCGTCACCGTCTCGGACCGGATCCTGTCCGCGCGCGGACTCGACCGGTCGGCGCACGCCCTGCAGTCGGCGGCGGTCGCGCTCGGCGAAGCCGGCGCGGGCGCCGACGCCGCGCGCGCCATGGCCGTGTACGCCCGTGCGGAGGCGGAGTTCGAGGCCCGCGGCGGATACGCGGCCGAGGCCGAGGCGGCCCGGGTCGCCGCCGGCCTCGGACTGCCCACCGAGGTGATGGGGCGGGCCGTCGGCACGCTCTCCGGTGGGCAGAAGCGGCGGGTCGAGCTGGCGAGGATCCTGTTCGCGGGCCACGGGCGCGAGGGCACCCTGCTGCTCGACGAGCCGACCAACCACCTCGACGCCGACTCGATCGGCTGGCTGCGCGGCTTCCTCGCCGCGCACCAGGGCGGTCTGGTGCTGATCAGCCATGACGTCGCCCTGCTGGCCGACACGGTCAACCGGGTCTTCCACCTCGATCCGCAGCGCGCCGCGATCGACATCCACAACACCGGCTGGGCCGCGTACCTCGCCCAGCGGGACGCCGACGAGCGCCGCAGGACCCGCGAGCGGGCCAACGCCGAACGGAAGGCGGCCGCCCTGCACGCGCAGGCGGAGCGGATGAAGTCCCGGGTCGCGACCGCCACGACGGCCAGGAGCATGGCCCGCCGCGCGGACCGGCTGCTGTCGGGCCTCGAACCGGCGCGGCGGGCCGACCACGTGGCCCGCATCCGACTCCCGGAACCCGCGCCGTGCGGCCGGATGCCGCTGGGCGCGGTCTCCCTCACCAAGGGGTACGGAAGCGGCCGCCCGGTGCTGGAGGGCGTCGACCTCGCCGTGGACCGGGGCAGCCGGCTCGTGGTGCTGGGCCTGAACGGCGCGGGCAAGACGACGCTGCTGCGGCTGCTGGCCGGGCGGGAGCGGCCCGACGCGGGGCGGGTGGTGCGCGGTGCCGGGCTGCGGGTCGGGTACTTCGCCCAGGAGCACGAGACCCTCGACCGGGACCGCACGGTCCGGGAGAACCTCGCCGCCGCGGCTCCGCGGCTGACGGACGCCGAGGTACGGGGGGTGCTGGGGGCGTTCCTGTTCCGGGGCGACGACGTCGAGAAGCCGGCCGGGGTCCTGTCGGGCGGCGAGAAGACCCGTCTCGCGCTGGCCGGTCTCGTCCACTCCGGAGCGAACGTCCTGCTCCTGGACGAGCCCACGAACAACCTGGACCCGGCCTCGCGCGACGAGGTCCTGGCCGCCGTGGGCACGTACCCGGGCGCGATCGTGATGGTCACGCACGACGAGGGGGCGATCGACGCGCTGCGTCCGGAACGGGTACTGCTGCTGCCCGGCGCGGACGAGGACCTCTGGAACGAGGAGTACCGGGAGCTGGTGTCCCTGGCGTAGTCGCGGTTCCGGTGCCGGGTTCCGCACCCCGGGCCCGGCACCGGACTCCGCCCCGGCGATGTGCCGTTGTTAGCTATTTAGCTCATGTGCTAAACATTGCCGGTGACCGAAGACAGCAGGACGGACGACGCGAGCGTCTTCCGCGCGCTCGCCGATCCGACGCGGCGCCAGATCCTCGAGGACCTGCGGGGCGGCGAGCTCGCCGCCGGGGAGATCGCGGGCCGGTTCTCGATCAGCGCACCCTCCATCTCCCGGCATCTGGGCGTGCTCAAGGGCGCCGGGCTCGTCACGGAGCGCCGGGACGGCAACCGGATCCTGTACTCGCTCGTGGAGGAACGGCTCGCCGCGAGTGTCGGGCGGTTCCTGAGCGCCGTCTGCCCCGAGCAGATCGTGCTGCGCCGCACCAAGTGGCGTGAGAAGGGAACCACGTCATGAGACCGCCCCGGCTCGCGAGCGTCGTCGAGCGACGGCTGCTCGTCAACTACCGCGTCGCGCCCGAGGTGGCGGCCCGGCACCTCCCCGACGGGCTGCGCCCGCAGCTGGTCCGGGGACACGCCGTCGCCGGCATCTGCCTCCTGCGGCTCGGCTCCGTGCGCCCCTCCTGGGCCCCGGCGGCGGTGGGCCTGCGCAGCGAGAACGCGGCGCACCGGTTCGCCGTCGAGTGGGACGGCCCGGACGGCACCGAGACCGGGGTGTACATCCCGCGCCGTGACACCGCCTCCCGCATCAACCGATGGGCCGGCGGCCGGGTCTTCCCCGGGGAGCACGGCCACGCGGACTTCGAGGTGCGCGAGAGCGAGGACACCCTGCGGGTGGCGTTCGCGACCCGCGACGGGGACACCCGCGTGGACGTCACCGCCGAGATCACCGCACGACTGGAGGGCAGCGGGCTGTTCGCCGACCTGGAGGAGGCGTCGGCGTTCTTCCGCGGCGGCAGCAAGGGCTACTCGGCCACCAGCGCCGGACCGCACCTCGACGGGATGCGGCTGGACACGGACGCCTGGCGCATCGAGCCCGGGCGGATCACCTCCGCCCGGTCCAGCTACTTCGAGGACCCGGCCCGCTTCCCGCGAGGCAGCACCGAGCTGGACTCGGTGCTCGTCATGCGTGACGTTCCGGTGCGCTGGCAGCCGCTCCCCCCGCTGCGGTCCGGGACGGCCGCCCTCCTGCCCGCTTGACGGCCCGGAGCACCACGAACTTCGGGTCGCTCGCGATCAGTTCGCACGAGCCGAAGAGACGGCGCAGCGTCACGTGGTAGCCGAGGTGGCGGTTGCCGACCACCCACAGCTCCCCGCCCGGACGCAGGGCGCGCCGCGCGTCGGCGAACATCCGGCGTGCGGTGCGGTCGGTGGTGGCCTGGTGGCTGTGGAACGGCGGATTGTTCAGCACGACGTCGACCGAGCCGGGCGCGAGGTCCGCCAGCCCGTCCCCGACCACGAACTGGGCCGTGCGGCCGGGCTCGGCGTGGGTGCGGAAGTTCTCCTCGGCGGAGGCGACGGCCTGGTACGACTCGTCGGCGAAGACCAGCTCCGCCTCGGGGTCGGTGAGCGCGACGGCCAGCCCGACGACCCCGTTTCCGCACCCCAGGTCGGCGACCCTGGCGCGGCCGAGACCCTTCGGCAGGTGCTGGAGGAAGAACCGGGTGCCGATGTCGAGCCGGTCGGCGCAGAAGACCCCCGCCTGGTTGGTGACGGCCCGGCCGGCGACGATCGCGGCGTCGGCGGGGAGTTCGTACCGGTACGGCCAGGGGTTGGCCGCCCGCTTCAGCCCCGGGTCCGGGGTGCAGAAGATCAGCCGGGCCTTCTTCGCGGCGAGCGAGGTACGGGTGGGACCGAGGATCTTCTCGAAGAGCCGGAGCGTGGAGGTGTGGATGTCCTTGACCATGCCGGTCCCGACGATCACGGTCCCCTCGTGCAGGGCGGGCGCGAGCCGGTGCAGCTGGTCCTCCAGGAGCGCGAGGCTCTTGGGGACGCGTACCAGCAGGACGTCGACGCGCTCGGGCGGCGGGTCCTGGGTGGTGAGCAGCGCCACCGCTCCCGGTGGATTCCCCGAGCGGGCCAGGTTCTCCTCGGTGGCCCTGCGGCCGAGGTAGGAGTCGGAGATCTGGGTGAGTGCGCCGGGGCGGCGTGCGGCGAGGGCGGTGGTCAGCGCGCCCCAGCGGTCGCCGACGACGGCGACCTCGCCGGACAGATCGGTGTCCGTCTCGGCCAGGTGCCGCAGCAGGTACTCGTCGGACGCGTCCCACGCTCGCAGGGAGTCGCGCGGGTCCTCGGGGAAGCGGGTGAGCGGAAACTCGCCCCATGACGTGGTCAAACGGTTCATCGTGGTCTCAGGCTAGCCGCTCGGCCGCCTCGGTGACGCTGCCCCACAGGGCGCCGAGGAGGAGCTCCGGCGTCGCGGCGTCGGGGAAGCGGTCGTCGGTGGCGATCGCGGTCGTCACGGGGTCGATCCCGGCCATCCCGCGCACGGTGTCCGCACCCGTCCCGGCCGCCTCGACGACGCTGCGCAGGAACAGGACGGTGGCCGCCGTCCGCCACACCGGCTCGGCGGTGAGCCGGGCGCGGGCCGAGGCGGAGGGCCGTCCGGTGGCGGTGGCCCAGGGGTCCGCGGCAAGGAAGCGCACGGTGCCGACCCCGGTGAACTCGGCGGCCGCCGCGCACATGGAGCAGGGCTCCTGGGTGGACCACAGCGTGTGGGCGGAGAGGTCCCATTCCGTACGGGCCCGGGCGAGGGCGTTCATCTCCGCGTGCGCGAGCGGCGTGCCCCGCAGGAGCTCCGCGCCCTCCGCCTCGGGGTCGTACGCGCGGTTGCGGCCCTCGGCGACGATCGTGCCGTCGGCGTCGGTGAGGACCGAGCCCACGGCGAGACCCCCGGCGCGCAGCGCGCGGTGCGCGAGTTCGAGGGAGCGCCGGGGCGCGGGAGCCAGGGCTCTCCATGCGGCGGTGAAGGCGTCCTGAGCGGCGGTGCGGGCGTCCTGGCCGGCGGTGCCAGCGTCCTGAGCGGCGGTGCGGGCATCCTGGCCGGCGGTGCGGACGGGCGGGGCGGCGGTGCCAGCGTCCTGACCGGTGGTGCGGGCGTCCTGGTCGGTGGTGCGGGCGGGCGGGGCGGTCTCGGTCATGCCCGGATCGTAGGCACCGGCCGCTACTGTCCGACGGCCGCCTGCAGGTGGAGGTGCCACAGTCCCGGGCGGCCGGTGAGGGTGACCGTGGACAACGGGCGGACGTCGACGTTCCAGAACGTGGCGGGCGGCGCCTTGAGCGCGTACACCAGCGCCGCCCGTACGACGGCGGGTTCGGCGACGGCGACGATGGAGCCGTCGTCTGCGGGCCGGGTGTCGAGCCATCCCCCTATGCGCGAGATGAAGGCGAGGAGGGTCTCGCCGCCGTGCGGGGCGGTCCGCGGGTCGGCCAGCCAGGCGTCCACGGCGGCCGGTTCGAGGGCGGCCACCTCGGCGAGGGTGAGTCCGCGCCAACGGCCCATGTCGCAGTCGCGCAGCGCGGGCTGGGCCAGCGGGGCGTAGCCGAGAGCGGTGCCGGTGGCGCGGCTGCGGGGCGTCGGGGAGCAGTAGCGCAGCTCGGCCGCGCCGAGCGGGACCAGTGTGTGCGCGGCGAGCTGCACCTCGTACCAGCCCGCCTCGTCGAGCGGGCGGTCGTCGTCGAAGCGCTCGGCGAGCAGCGAGGAGCTGCGTGCCGCGGCGACGAGCGTGACCCGAAGACCCATGGCCGCGATCGTGAGGCCGGAAGCCCGGCAGGTCAAGAGGGCATATGCCGGGACTCCCGCCGACGCCGCGGGCGGGCCGGTCGGACAGGGTGCCCGTCCGCCGCCCGGAGGTCCGGGTCGTATACGGTGCGCGCCGTCCACGGCGGGGGACGGTACGGCGGGCCGACCGGGGCCGCGCACGGCCGCTCACCGCCGTCCACGGCCAGGACGGTACGGGCGCGGACCGTACGGGCGCGGACCGTACGGCGCGGACCGTACGGCGGATGCCCCGGGGCGGCCGCCGTGGAGGGCGGCGGCCCGGTCGTACGCCTCAGGGCCTGAGCTCGTCGACTGCCGTCCGCAGTCGGCGCACGCCCTCGGCGATCTCGGTGGGACCGGCCACGCCGGCGAAGCTCAGGCGGATGTGTCCCCCGGGGGGTTCGGCGCAGAAGTAGGGGCGGCCGGGGGCGACGGCGACGCCCGCGCGGAGGGCGCCGGCCACGAGGGCCGTCTCGGGGAGGGTGTCGGGGAGCCGGAGCCAGAGCTGATAGCCCCCGCAGGGGATGTGAGGCAGTGCCAGTTCGGGGAGGTGGAGGGCGAGGGCCGCGGCCATGGTGTCGCGACGGTTCCTCAACTCCTGGGACACGGACCGCAGATGACGGCTCCAGGCGGGCGAGCCGACGAGTTCGAGGGCGGCCTCCTGCAGCGGGCGGGCGACGAAGAAGCTGTCGACGACCTGGATCGCCCGCAGCCGTTCCAGCACGGGGCCCCGCGCGGCGAGGGCGCCGACGCGCAGGCTGGGCGAGGTCGGTTTGGTGAGGGAACAGACGTGGACCACGACGCCGTCGGGGTCCTCGGCGGCGAGCGGTGCGGGCAGCGGGCCGGCGTCCTCGTGGACCAGTCGGCGGGCGAAGTCGTCCTCGATGACGAAGGCGCCGGCCGCGCGGGCGATGCGGACGACCTCGCTCCGCCGCTCGGTGGCGAGGACGGCGCCGGTCGGGTTCTGGAAGAGCGGCTGGCTGACGAAGACCCGGGCACCGGTGGCCCGGAAGGCGGCTTCCAGCAGCTCGGGGCGGACGCCGTCGGCGTCGGCCGGGACCGGGACCGGACGCAGGCCCGCGGCGCGGGCCACGGCGAGCATGCCGGGGTAGGTCGGCGACTCGACCAGGACGTGCGTGCCGGGCGGGGCGAGGGCCCTGAGGGCGGTGGTGATGGCCGACTGGCCGCCCGCCGTGATGAGCACGTCGGCGGCGGTCACGGAGCCGCCGATCTCGCGCGCGAACCACTCGCGCAGCTCGGGCAGGCCGTCGGTGGGCGGCCTGCCCCAGGCGCCGGGGCGGCGCCCCGCGCGGGCCAGCGCCGCGGCCATGGCGCGTTCGGGCTGGAGCGAGGGGTGGAGATAGCCGCCGTTGAACTCGACGACGCCCGGGGGCGGCGCCGACAGCGTCACCAGCACGCCGGACGCGTCGACGGCCCGGGGCACCAGCTCGGTGGCGGTGTCGGCGCTGAGCGCCACCTCCTGCCAGGAGGTGTCCCCCACGGCGGGGGTCCGCGTGCGGGGCTCGGCCCGAAAGGCCCCGGCTCCCGGCCGGGTGACGACCAGGCCCTCGGCGGCCAACTGGGCGAGGGCCCGGGTGACCGTCACCGGCGAGACGCGGTAGCGCTCGACGAGGGCACGACTCGACGGGAGCTTTCCTCCGGGTGAGTAGCGGTTGAGCTCCGCCCTCAGAGAGTTGGCCAGTTCACCGACACTGCTACGCTCGTGCATGACAGCACAGAATAGCGCTACTCCCACCACGGCGATAGCGGTCGGCAGCACCACCGCCTCCCCGCGGACCCGTGGCACGGTCCTCGCCGCGCTGGGCGTGGTCTCGTTCTCGCTCACCTTCCCCTCCACCGCCTGGGGCCTGGAGAGCTTCGGCCCGTGGTCCCTGGTGGCCCTGCGCTCGACGCTCGCCGCGCTCATCGCGGGCGTGTTCCTGCTCGCGACGGGGGTCCGGCCGCCCGAGCGCCGTCACTGGGCGGGGCTCGCCGTCGTCGCCGGCGGTGTCGTGGTGGGGTTCCCGCTGCTGACCACCCTCGCCCTGCAGACCTCCACGACCTCGCATGCCGCCGTGGTCGTCGGCCTGCTGCCCCTGACCACGGCGGCCTTCGCCGCGTTCCGCACGGGCCGCCGGCCGTCGCGCACGTTCTGGATCGCGGCCCTCGCCGGCGCGGCGGTGGTCATCGCCTTCACCGTCCAGCAGAGCGGCGGCGCCCTGTCCACCGGCGATCTCTACCTGTTCGGCGCGCTCCTGGTCTGCGCGGCCGGCTACACCGAGGGCGGCAGGCTCGCCCGGATCATGCCGGGCTGGCAGGTCATCGGTTGGGCTCTGATCCTCTGCCTGCCGCTCATGGTCGTGGGCTCGGCGGTCGCGCTCTCCGTGGAGCCCGTCCGGATGAGCGCCCACGGCCTCATCGGGCTGGTGTGGGTCGCGGCGGGCTCCACGCTCTTCGGCATGTACGTCTGGTACGGGGGGATGGCGGCGATCGGCATCCCCAAGGCGAGTCAGCTCCAGCTCGCCCAGCCCCTGCTGACGCTGGTCTGGTCGGTCTCGCTGCTGGGCGAGACCCTTCCCCTGGCCGCCCCGCTCGCCGCCGTCGCGGTCCTGGTCTGCATCGCGGTGACCCAGCGCGCGAAGGACTGACGCGCGCCCGGGGGTGATGCGGGTCACAATGGCGGACGTAGACTCCGAAGTAGGGCAGGCACGGCCGCGAGGAGGTCACCCGATGCAAGCGACAGTGGGCGACAAACTGCTGGTGCACGGCCGGACCGTCGGTCAGCACGACCGTACGGCCGAGGTCCTTCAGGTGCTGGGAGAGAACGGCACCCCTCCGTACCGGGTGCGTTTCGAGGACGACGGCCACGAGGCCCTGATGGCGCCGGGCCCCGACACCGTCGTGCGTCACCACGAGAAGATGTGAGGCGAATCGGCTAACGCGGCGGGAGGACCGTGGTCGGGTAGTGATCGGCCACCACGGCGGCCATCGCCCCGATCCGGTCCGACATGACCTGGGACGCCGAGAAGAAGCAGTGCCCGCCCACGCCCGCGTAGCCCTCGGCGAGGGTCAGATGGCGGGAGAGTTCCCGCGGGTCCTGCCAGGCGGTCGTCTGGTCGAGGTCGCCGCACTTGTACAGCGCCTCGCCGATGTAGAGGTCGACGCCGGTGCCCCGCACCACCCCGTCCCACCAGGGCACGAGTTCGGCGTAGTCCGCCTCGGCGTAGCCGATGTTCCAGTACAGCTGCGGGATGACGTAGTCGATCCAGCCCTCCCTGACCCACTTCCGCGAGTCGGCGTAGAGGTGGTCGTAGCTCGCCAGCCCCATCGGGGTGTCCGAGCCCGCCGGATCGCTGGAGGCGCTGCGCCAGATCCCGAAGGGACTGATGCCGAAGGTCTTCCCCGAGCCGATCTCCTTGATCCTCGCGGACATCTCCGAGACGAGGAGGTCGACGTTGTTCCGCCGCCAGGCCGCCCGGCTCGCGAAGTCCCCGCCGTACCGCTCGTAGGCGTCGTCGTCGTCGAAGACCTCACCGGCGGCCGGGTACGGGTAGAAGTAGTCGTCCCAGTGCACGGCGTCGATGTCGTACCGGCGGACGGCGTCGAGCATCGCGTCCTGGACGAAGCGACGCACCTCCGGCAGCCCGGGGTTGTAGTAGAGCCTCCCGCCGTACGTCACGGTCCACCGCGGGTTGCGCCGGGCCGGGTGGGTGGCGGTCAGCCGGCTCGGATCCGTGTGATTCGCCACTCGGTACGGATTGAACCAGGCATGCAGGTCGAGACCCCGCTCGTGGGCCTCCTCGACGGCCGTCCCCAGCGGGTCCCAGCCCGGATCGCGGCCCTGCACTCCGGTGAGGCACTCCGCCCACGGCTCGTGCGGCGAGGGCCACAGGGCGTCGGCGCTCGGCCGCACCTGGAGGATCACCGAGTTCAGCCTGCGTTCGACGGCCATGTCCAGATGGGCCCGCAGTTCGGCCCGCTGCCGATCGGGGGTGAGCCCCGGGCCGGAGGGCCAGTCGATGTTGGCGATCGTCGCCATCCACATCCCTCGGAACTCGCTCCCCGCTCTCCGCCTCCTTCGCCCCGGCGCCGCCGCGCCGACACGGTCCACGCCCGCGGCGTCCGCCACACCCCCGCTTCCGGCGACGGAGAGCGCCGCGAATGTCGCGCCCGCCACGAACCGCCTTCTACCCATAGGTCCCATTCGTCACCCCTCAGATGTTGGATACGTCACACGCACCAGCAGATCATGCCCGCCCCGGGCGATCGATCATCGGTTAATGAGCGGTAACGTCGTGGGGGTCGAGGCGGACGCACCGGAATCACACGGGGCCCGCTGCCAGTGAAGAGCGAAAGGCACGAGGTGACGGACTCCATGGCCGACATTGAGCGCGTCGGAGTGGTGGGCTGCGGCCAGATGGGCGCTGGCATCGCGGAGGTGTGTGCCCGCAGCGGCCTTGAGGTGAAGGTCGCCGAGACCACCGGCGAGGCGCTGGAGATCGGTCGCACGCGGCTCTACAACTCGCTCTCGAAGGCCGCCGAGCGCGGCAAGATCAGCGAGGAGGAGCGCGACGCGACGCTGGCGCGGCTCAGCTTCACCACCGACCTGGGCGAGTTCGCCGACCGCGACCTCGTCATCGAGGCCGTCGTCGAGAACGAGCAGGTCAAGACCGAGATCTTCCAGGTGCTCGACCAGGTGGTGACCCGGCAGGACGCGATCCTCGCCTCCAACACCTCCTCGATCCCGCTGGTGAAGCTCGCGGTGGCGACCTCGCGCCCCGACCAGGTCATCGGCATCCACTTCTTCAACCCGGCCCCGGTGCAGAAGCTCGTCGAGCTGATCCCGGCCCTCACCACCTCCGAGGGCACGATCAGCCGTGCGCAGGTCTTCGCCGAGAAGGTGCTCGGCAAGCACGCGATCCGCGCGCAGGACCGGTCCGGCTTCGTGGTCAACGCGCTGCTGGTCCCGTACCTGCTCTCCGCGATCCGGATGTTCGAGTCGGGCATCGCGAGCCGCGAGGACATCGACAACGGCATGGAGTTCGGCTGCGCCCACCCGATGGGCCCGCTGAAGCTCGCCGACCTGATCGGCCTGGACACCATCGTGTCGATCGCCGACTCGATGTACACCGAGTACAAGGAGCCGCTGTACGCCGCCCCGCCGCTGCTCCAGCGGATGGTGGACGCGGGCCGGCTCGGCCGCAAGACCGGCTCGGGTTTCTACCCCTACGCCTGAGCCCCGAGATCACCGTTCGGCCCGTACACACGCACAGGTACGGGCCGTTCGGCGTTCCTGGCGCACTGTCCGCCGGGCCGGTGCGTCAGCCGAGCCGCAGATGGTGCAGCATCAGCAGACCGGCGGCCATGTTGGCCGCCGGGATCTCCCCCCGGGCGATCATGTCGGGGACCAGTTTGAGCGGTATCCACTCACGCCGCGAGGACTCGAAGTCGTCCTCGGGCGGGCCGATGTACGTGGCCTCCTCGGTCCAGTACAGGTGGTGCCGGGCGTCGGTGAGGCCGTTGGACGGCTCGACGGTGAGGAGATGACGCAGAGGGCCCGGGCGCCAGCCCGTCTCCTCCTCCATCTCGCGGGCCGCGGCCGTCTCCAGGTCCTCGCCGTCCTCCACGACCCCCGCCGCCAGCTCCCAGCCCCAGCTGTCGGTGATGAAGCGGTGCCGCCAGAGCATGAGGACTTCGTTGGCCTCGTTGACGGCGGTCGCGACGGCGACCGGGCGGAGCCGGATCAGATAGTGGTCGAGGTGGCGGCCGTCCGGGAGTTCGACGTCCGCGAGGTTCACCCGGAACCAGCGGTTCTCATAGACAGGTTGTTCGCTCAGTTTCGTCCACTGCACGTTTTTGCCACCTTCCGATTGGTCGGTGGCAATATGGCAGCAGCCCAGGGCTCACAGGGGAACGCGCAGCGCTCCGTCGATGAGTTCGGCCGCCTCACGCGCGTCCCCGCAGTCGCTCGCCAGCAGGTGCTCCCGTACGGCCCGCAGCCGGTCACGCAGCCGCTGGGACTCCATGCCGCCCGCCCGTTCGGTCATCTCCACCGCCGTCCGCGCCGCCTCGTCCGCCTCGCCCTGCCGCAACTCGATCTGGCACAGCATCGCCAACCGGTGCACCCTGCCCCGGTCGTGCGCCGGCGATTCCACGGCCGCCCGCGCGTGCTCCCGCGCCCCCGGAAGATCACCCAGACTGAGCAGCGCCTCGGCGACCTGCACATTGACGAGCCCCGGCTGCACATAGCCGGTCTCGGCCGGCTCGTGTCCCGGGCTGATCCGCTCCGCCTCCGCCTCCGCCCGCCTGATGCAGGTCAACGCGGCCGCCTTGTCGTCGAGATGGGCGTACGCCTTGGCCTGCATCGCGGAGAGATCGGCGGCGAGCGCCGGGGTGATCTGCCCACCCGCCGCGCGCAGCGCCGCCTCGGCGAACGCCACCGCCTGCCGGTACTCCCCCATGAACAACGACTGGTTGACGAGCAGCGCGATCACATACGCGCCGAGCCCCCGGTCACCGCTCGCCTTCGCGAGCCGCAGCGCCTGATGGAAGTAGCGCTGCGCCAGTCCGTGGGCGTCGGAGTCGTACGCGCAGATGCCGGCCACCGCCACCAGTCCACCCGTGGCGCGGTGCAGCTGACGGCCCAGTCCATCGCTGTACGCGCCCCGGAGCAGCGGCGCGGTCTCGGCGTTGAGGAAGCCCACGATCCGCACCCGGGTCGCGATCCCGCCGGCCTTCCGGTACATCTGCTCGTAGTGCGCCCGGGCCGCTCGGAGCATCGTGATGTCGGCCATCGACACCCGCGTCCGGCCGTCGCGGGACACGTCGGAGTCCTCCGGCGGGTTCTCCCACTCCCAGACCGGCATCACCGCCGGGGTGCCCGTGACGGCCTGCGCACCGAGTATGTGCGGCCGCTGCTGCTCGTCGGAGCGCCAGAGCGCGGTGGCCCGCTCGACGAAGCCCGAGAGCGGGGAACCGTGCGCGAGGGCTCCGCCGCCCGGCACGCCCAGTCCGATGTCGTCGAGGGTGACCGCCCGGTGCAGCCGCGCGGCCAGCACCTCGCAGATCAGGTCGGGGACCTGTCCGCGCGGCCGCTGGCCCTTCAACCAGCGGGCGACGGCCGTGTGTTCGTACCGCAGGGCGAGGCCCCGGGAGCGGCCCGCCTGGTTCACATGGGCGGCCAGTCCGGCATGGGAGACGCCCGCCTCGTCGAGCAGGGCGTCGAGCAGGGTATTGGGCTGCATGGCCCCTCCGAGTGGCTCGGTCCGCGGGCACGCCCAGCGTAGCCGCGGGTGGTTTCGCACGGGGTGTGAATGAAGTGCCCGTTCTTCCGGTCCGTGCACTCTGCCGCGGCACCGCCGGGACCGGTTGACTGAGCGCCTCGCCGCAAGGCGAAAGGGCCGCCGGCTCCCCCTCGTACAGTACGGCGGCCACCGCGCCACCCGCCCTGCCGATCTGCCCGACACTCCGTGGCAGCGCGGGTGGCGCCGGCCTCATGTCCCATCGCTCACTAGTGAGGGGAGGGCGCAGGTCGGGTACGGCGCAGCCCGGGTTCGGCGGGCTGCGCCGGAACCCGCATCCGGTCGTTGCGGACCACCAACAGGGCCACGTCGTCGGCGAGTCGGCCACGGGTATGCCGCAGGAGCGCGGTGTGCACCCGGTGGACGAGCGCGGCGGGCGAGAGGGAGGCGTCGGCGGCCTCGGCCAGCACCGCTTCGAGGGCGAAGAAGCGACCGGCCCCGTCACGGGCGTCCTCGGCGCCGTCGGTGTGCAGGAACAGCGCCTCGCCCGGCAGGAGCCGGGTGCAGCGGTACGCGCAGAGGTCGGCCGGCAGCGGGAAGGCGCCGAGCGGCGGAAGCGGCTCGCCGACGGCGACGGGCTCCACCCGGTGGCCGAGGCGGTAGGGGCCGGGGTGGCCGCAGTTGAGCGCGTACACCTCCCCGTCCGGGCGGATCTCCAGGAGCAGTACGGTGACGAACTCCTCGGCCGCGGGATGCTCCGGCTCGCGCCCTGCGCAGGCCGCCGGGTGTTCGTCGCGGGCCCGCTCGCGCAGATGCCGCGCGAGCGCCCGGTCGAGCCGGCGCAGGACACCGCCGAGTTCGGGCTCGTCGTGGGCGGCCTCGCGGAAACTGCCGAGCACGGCGACGACGGCGCCGAGGGCGGCCAGACCGTGCCCCCGGACGTCCCCGATGACGACCCGTACCCCGTGGGGCGTGGCCACCGCCTCGTACAGGTCACCGCCGACGGACGCGCCCCGAGACGCCGAGAGCTGCCCGGCGGCGACGGACAGGCCGTCGAGCCGGGGCGCGGGTGGGCGCAGCAGCACGCGCTGGGTGGCGTCGGCGATGGCCCTCATCCGCTCCAGCTCGCGGGAGAGTCCGCGGCGGATGCCGAGGATCAGCCCGGTGCCGACGGTGAAGAAGACCACGCTGGTCGCGATGCGCATCGGCAGGCCCGGCTGCTGGGCGAGGGGACAGACGAGTTTCCAGGTCACGGCCACGGCACCCCAGAGGGTGGGAAGGACGAGTGGTCCCAGCCGACGCAGCCGGGAGTCGTAGGAGAGCAACGTCCTGGTACGGCTCATGCACGGCCCTTCCTGAGGCCCTGCAGCGCCCGAAGGCCCTGCGGCACACAGGCCCGCCCCTGTGGCCGCGTCGATTCTGCCGACCCCACGGGGCACCGGGGAACAGCGACCGGACATCTCACCCGAAGGAGTGAGCGCCCCCGGCGCGCCGCGCCACGCCACCCGTCCGCCACCCGCACGGGTGAGGGACCTCCGGACGCCCGTACGGCCCCGACGCCGGGGCACGCCGAAGAGGCCCGGGACGCGGACGCCCCGGGAACGCCGGAAGGGGCCGGCCCGGTGGTCACCGGGCCGGCCCCTTCCGGGGGCAGCGCTATCAGGCTCCGAAGCCGTTGGTGATGGCCTGCACCACGGCGATCGCGGCTGCCGCGCCGCCCACCGTCTCCAGAATCCCGCGTGCGAGCCCGGCGAGTCGACGGACGCGGCCGGGGTTCGGCTCGTCGCTGGCAGCCTCCTCTGCGAGGCCGTCGACGCTCGCGTCCACATCACGCGCGTCGCCCGGGGCCAACTCCTGCCGTACGTTGGCCAGTTCTGCCCGCAACCGGGCCACGAGGGTGGCGAAGTCCTCGCCCCCCTCCGTCGCGGCGGTGTTGGACGCGTAGGAGGACGAGTTGTTGCTGTTGTCGATGTTCTCTCCGACCGCCGAGCCCGTGACCGGAGCCGAGATCTCGATGTTGCCGCTGCCCACCTGTACCTCCGAAGGGTTGTTCACCTGGTTCGATGTGGTGTTGCTGGATGCGTTGCTCGCGTTGACATTGACGATGGCGGCGAGTCCAGGGGCTCGCTCCGGCGCCGCCACGGTCTCGTCGGGCGGAGCCCATCGGAGGGCTTCCACCAGCTCACCCGCTGATCTGTAGCGTTGTCCGGCGTAGCCGAGCGCGACGGTCAGAATCGGTCGAACTCGCTGTGGGACATGGTCGAGTTCCAGACGATACTCCCCGTCCGCCTCGTTCGTCCCGTCCCAAGGGAGCCGCTGCTTGGGGTGGAGCAATTGGTACAGAACCAGGGCCAGTGCGAAGGCGTCGTCAGCCGGCCCCGGCACCCGTCCCTCACGGGTGGCGTCCGTGTAGTAGACGGACCGAGCCGCCGGCAACAACGGTCGGGTTTCGTGAGCCACGTGGACTCCGCCGTGCCCCCACCCGACCACGTACAGCTTGGACTCCTGACGGCCGTCGGCCACGATCAGATTCCCGGGACGGATGTCCCCGTGCGACATCTGGCAGCTGTCCCACACCTGCGCCACTGTGTAACAGGCGTCGATGACCAACCGCACGGCTTCCCAGGCTTCCAAAGGGCTGTCACCACGCAGCTGGAGGGCGAGCGACTTCCCCGCGATCTTCCGGTGGATCAGCCAACTACCGTTCCGCTTCCACTGAACCGGCATTCCCTGCGCCGTCGGGGCATGCACGTCGAGGAGTTGATGGACGAACTGCAACGTGCCGTCCGCCGCGTCCCTGTACTGCTTGGCGATGTACGTGACATCCCGGGACTTCGCCAACTGCACCTCGCATGCGTTCGTCGGCGAACCCTCGTAGCGGCGGGTGACGAGATACTGAGGCCTGAGCTCCTTCTCGTGCGCGTGCACGACCGTGGAACCGTCGTCCCATGGGGCGTTGCGACGTTCCAGCCAGGACTCCACAACGCTGTTGGTCCAGGCGAGGTTCGTTCCGGCTCGGACGAGGAGCCCGTAGTCGAGGTAGTCGTCCAGGCGGCTGCGGTGCGCGTCCTCGATGAGCGCGTCGCGGACCGTGTCCTCGTCAGCGTCCGTGTCGAGCTCCTGACCGATCCGGAACAGCAGTTCCAGCGAATCCTCCGCCTGCGTCTCAAGGTCGAGGAGTCCCATCACCGCCTCCTCCTGCTGGGTCACCCACGCGAACGCCTCGTCCACCAGAGCGTCGTCGACGACCGTGCGGTCCCGCGTTTCCAGGAGCTCGCAGAGGCCTCGGCCGACCATGTGCACGTGATGGGGGTGGCCCGCGGTGTACTGGAAGACCAGCTCGGCAGCGGATGTCAGCACATCGACGCCGGTGCCTGCGAAACCCTGGTGGACGGCCTGGAGGGTCGCCTGCCGGTCGAGAGGGCCGAGTCGCAGAGGGCTCTGGAAGTCCTGCCGGGACAGTGTCCCGGCGAGCCACTCCCGGAGTTGGGCCGTCGTGCACGACCCGCTCAGCAGCAGCGCCAGCGTGCCGTCCTGTCGCAGGCGGCGGATGTCCCCGAGCGCCCGCGACAGCTCTTCGCGGTCCCCGTACCTGCGCAGCAGCTCCTGCAGCTCGTCCACGACGAGCAGCAGTCCCACCTTCTCCTCGGGCCAGACCGCACGGCGCACCGCTCGCCACCAGCGCCGGAACTCGACCGCGTGCGGTCCCTCGGGGAATCCGAGGTCGGGGATCTCGGGCTCGTAGTGTTCCTCCACCCGATCGCGTACCTCCTTGGCGATCCAGGTGAGCAGGGAATCGGAGTCCGGGTGGACCGACTGGCCGTCGAGCAGCACGGGAAAGACCCTCGGGATTCGCCAGCGGTCCGGGGGGAGCAGGGCCTCCGGCGTCCCTCCCCACAGCCGGGTGATCTGGCGGATGAGTGAGGTCTTGCCCGCTCTGCGGGAGCCCGTCATGGACAAGGGCGGGACGGACTCGCGCCACGCGGCACCGAATGTCGACCGCAGGCGGTCCATCTCCCCGGCCCGTCCCACGAACATCTCGGCGTTGACGGGTTCGCCGGGCCGGAAGCGGGACACCAGTGCTTCCTGGCGCGTGATCGCGCTCACCTTCACCGGACAGTCCTTGGCGCGACCGGTGCTCTGGTCCGGAAGGATCCCCTGGGCCTCCACACAGAGGCGGTTGTCGTCGATCGGAACGAGCAGGAACAGCGAGGCGACCGCGCCCGGCTCCATGCGGCCGACGACCTCGACGATGTCCGTCCCCTGGACCCTTACGGTGACCCCGCTGAGTGCGTCGGAGCCCGCCCTGAGCTGGAGACGCAGCTCCACCGGACCACCTTCGAGCCGGGTCGCCAGGTGTTGCCGCCAGCTGAGCGGGCCGTGGGCGGCCGCGTCTCCGCGCAACCGTTCGCGCCCCGTCGCGGCCCACAGCCTCTGGAGGAACTCCTGGACCTGCAGGGACGCTTCTCTCAGCGCCGACGAGGCGAAGGCCCAGGCACGTGCGTCTCCCTCCCTGATGGCCGCGTCCACGTCCTGATCCGGAGTACCCGGCTGCGCCGTCGGAGCGTCGCCCCGCCCGTTCGCCGACAGGATCAGTGTCGCCTGCCGCTGCCACGACTGACCCATGCGTCGGCACAGAGGCACGTCCGGCCCGTTCGCTCCGGCGCCGAGTGCCTCCCCGACCCGCGCGAGCTCCCGCGTCAGGTCCTGGCCACGCCGCTCGGCCCGATACCCCCGAAGACTCTCCAGCAGCTCGGCGGCCTCCGGCGTGACCTCCCCTTCGGTCCAGGGAGCACCGGCCTCGCCACCGGCCAGCAGATGTGCCGCCACTTCAGCCGGCTCGTCCGCGCCCCACTCGGCGCACAGGCCCGTCAGCTCCAGCAGGATCTCACCGTGGTCGGCACCCGCTTCCCGAGCCTCCTGATACGCCTTCATGGCCAAGGCGAGCATGCCGTCCTCGGCGTAGAACCGTCCGAGAAGCCGTGTTCGGGCCCGCTTCTCCACCTGATGTGCCGCGGTCGTGCCCGTCCTGCCCGCCGACGCACGGAGGAAGCCGACAAGCCGCACGCGGTCGGCTGCCAGGTGGTCGACGATGCGCTGGAGTTGGCCGGCGTCGATCGGTGGCGCGATCCTGTTGATCGCCTCCGGTACCTGGGCGGCCAGCGCACTGTCCACGAGAACGTCCAGCGGCGGAGCTTCCCCTCGCCGCAGCAGTTCGATCGCCTCGTCGACCAGCTCGTTGCGGTCGGCGCGGTGGGCCAGCAGAGCGGCGAGTGCCGCCAACACCTCGCTGCGCGGCTGCAGTCGCGCGTGGATCAGCAGCAGCTGCGCGGCTTCCGCCGGACTGTCGCCCATGTCTTCCTCGGCCAGCACGCCCGCGTGGGCGAGCAGCGCCGTCCGGTCGGGGTGCCACACGCGGACACCTGACATGAGCCGTCCCAATTCGGCGTGGTCGCGCCTGGCGCACGCGAGACGTACGAGAATCTCCCGGTAGTCCGCGTCGGATCCCACGAGTGAGGCGACCGTGCGAACCTCGTCGTCCCGCCTGGCCTCGATCAGACAGTCCGCGGTGACCTTGGCGAGCAGCGCTGAACGCGGCTGCGCGTCGAGCAGATTGCGAGCGTGGTCCGAGGCGAGTTCCCAGTCCTCTTCCTCCGCCGCGGCGAGGAGCGCGGTCGCCTCCTCCCGGTGACGACTGCCGAGCCGGCGCTCCAGCGTCCTACGGCTGACGCTCGGCCGGAAGCGAGCGAGCGCCTGGACCCGGAGTGCGGCGAGAGTGGGGCCGTACTCGGTCTCCAGCAGCTCGACCGCCTGCTGACGCGTGGTGTGCGCCGCGGCGATCCTCTGGCGCAGGCTGACCGTCTGTTTGGGATCGCGCCGCGGCAGGCCGCTCACGGAGTTGCGGAGCAGTCCGGCAGCCTCCGCACAGTTCGGGTTGAGCTGCAGCGCCAGGTCGGCATGGCGCACCAGCTCGTCGTCACGCTTCAGCAGCTGCGCCAGCTTGGCCATGTTGAGGTGCAGTTCGAAACCCGCACCCGGCTCGTCGTACGGCTGGAGCAGACCCCGAAGTTGCTCGGCCCGGCCCAGCACCCGGGCGACACGGACCGCGGGCGCGATCAGCTCGGCATTCGCTCGGGTCCGGTCGATCCATTCCGTCAGGAGTTCCCAGGCGTTCTCGTACCGCTCCGCCGTCTCCAGGACCATGGCCATGGCGGCGGCCGTGTCGGGCTGCGGGTCCGGCTGATACGTGAAGAGTTCCCGCATCGTCGCCACGTAGCGGCCCGCGTCAGCGCTACCTCCGGCACGCATGGCGCGCCGGGCGGCGTCGGCCGCGAGCCGGAAGTTGTGACCGCTCGGCTCGCTGCGGCACTGGGCGATCAGCCGGGCCGCGCTGGACTCCGCCGCTTCCAGCGCCTGGGAGAGACGGGACGAGGCATTCGTCTGCGCGAGCGGGATCTGCGGCGGCACCGCGCTCTCCCCCGCGCCGGATGGATACGCCGGCACCGTCACGACGGTCCCCGACGGGGGGACAGCGTGACGGACGGGTGGCTCGTAGCTGCGCCCCGCGGAAGTCGGCACGGGTCGGCCCACCGCGGCGAAGAGAATCTGGAGGTCGGCGGCCTGACCGGAGTCCAGACGGCGTGAGGAGACCCTGGCGTGATACTCGAAGGCGGAGGCCGCCGCCTCGAGCCGACCCGTGGCCGCGTAGGCACAGCCCAGGTTCCATGCGGCACCGGCCCCGAGCCACCGGGTGTCTGCGAGTTCGTCGTGCAGCCTCAAGGCTTCCTCGGCCCGACCTGCGTCGACGAGCTTGGCGAGTGCGTTACTCAAGGCGACGGGGTGCAGACGAGCCGCACGCGCCCACGCGTCGGCGATGTCGTCGGGGGAGGCTCCGGGAAGAGGCTGTTGGGCCGCCCGGATGGCGGGCTGCGTCGCGGGCGGGCCCGTGATCTGGCCCCTGCGCACTTCCAGGTGGAGCCGTCGGCCGGGCATCGAAAGACCTGAATCGGCGAGGCGGGGCGCGCTGGGCGGTCGGAGCCCCGCGGGGGGAATGCCGGCGGCGAGGGCCGCACGATCCCTGATGAGCAGGACGCGCGGGATCTTCTCGGGTGCCGCCCAGGTCAGGCAGCGTTCCAGGAGATGGACCGCCTCCGTCGGGTTCCCACCGTCCATCAGCCAGAAAGCGACGTCACGGACCAGGTAGTCGTCGTGGCTCGCGACCGCCTTGTCGAGCAGATCGCCGAGGGCGGCACCGCGCGGAGCAGGAAGCGTTCCGGAACGCAGTCCGGCCACGACATCGTTGAGACTCATGCCGTCGTACGGGCTGGTACGCCCCTCGTGCGCGAGCTCCGACTCCCCCGCCCCGGGCGCCGTGGCGGGCCGGGCGTCCGTGGCAGAGGCGTCGTCGGCGGGCGTCACGCCGGTGTGCGGGACCGTCGTCGCCAGGTCCCTGAGTCGCTGCTCCAGAGGGCCGATCCAGGTGTGGGTGGCATTCAGCTCGCGGGCCCTGTGAAGCTCCCGGCGGGCCACGACGTAGTCGGCGCAGCGCCTGTCGAGCGCCGTACGTGCGAGCTCGATGTGGTGACGCCACGTCAATGCACCTCGAGCCTCGGCGATGTGCCGCACGACCGCCTCGGCACGCGGCAGGTCCCCGAGGTCGCGGCAGATGCGGAGCATCAGGAAGGCACCGGGTGACGAGGGGTTGTCACGCAGCAGAGCCTGCAGCTCTCGGGCGGCACCGTCGACGTCCCCGCCCTCGTACATCTGCTTGGCGACTGACTCGCGTGTCTGCTCCCCTGCCACCGTCGTGGCCTGCTCCCTTCGGACCACGGCGTCCACGAAGGGGGAGAGCAGTCCCACGCGCGCGCAGTAGCGGTCGGCGGCCTCCTTCTGTGCCTGAGCGGGGCGCCCGGGGAGTACGCGGGTCATCACCTGGAGGGAGTCGACGGCAAGCCGGTCCGCGCCGATGAAGGCGTAGGCGCAAGCGATGTTCCACACGGCTGCGGCATTCAGGTACTGACGTGAGGCGAGTTCGCGATAGACGCCGAGTGCCGCGGCGGGATCACCGGCGAGGACATGCCAGCCCACGGCAAGCCCGAGGGCGGTCTTCACCCCCGCGCGGCCCGCAGCGGTGAACGCGGCCGCCGCAGCCGACGCATCGTTCTCGGCGACAGCCCGCGCGGCCTCGGCGAGGGACGCGTTGCCCACCACCGAGCCGGTGAGGGACGAGAGGCGAGGTACGAGGGGAGGGGAGGTCTCCAGAGGGCGAGCTGAGAGCAGATCCGGTGGGGGAAGCGGCGGGTGTCCGCGGTGGAACACCTCCTCGGCGCGAGAGCTTCGACCGTCCAGGCGCAGGGCTTGCTCCTGCAGTTGCCACATGGCGGGGCGGGCGACAGGTGGGAAGCGGTCGACCGCGGCTTCCAGGAGGTCCGCCGCGGCACCCGGCGCGACGTAGGTCAGCTGGCGAGCGACACGGCTCACTTCCGCGTAGGAACCCTCCACACCCAGTCTCTGCAACGCCGACAGCCCCAGGGCGAGGGACTCGGGCGTGGCCCCCGGGCGACAGCCCTCGAGGATGGCCGTGACCGGCCCGTCGCCCTGTGGCGCCGTGCCCGTGGTACCGATCACGACGGATCCCGCCGACGCGTGCGCGTCGGACTCCTGCGGGTGCGGGCCGAGCGGCAGCCCGGGGGGCGTCTCCGCGACCTTCACCTGTGTCTCCGTCCGGGCAGCCGGCGATGGCTCGCCGCCGTCGCCCGCGACGGCTCCGCCGGCCAGGCGGGCCTCCGCACGACGCACATACTCCGCCGCGGCCTCGGTGTCGCCGTTCGCGAAGTGCAGGTCCGCGGTCCGAAGGTCGAGGGCGGCCGCGTCGTCGGGGGCTGACAGCTGCCCCAGATCCGCCCGCAACCGCTCGAGCTTCCGGGCGACATCGAGCTCCGTACGCGCCTCGGCGAGCAGTTCGACGCCTTGCCCGGCCTCCTCCACATCACCGCGAGCCAGCGCATCGGTGACCAGCGCGCCCAGCGGGCCGAGGGTCTCCGCACCGGTGTCCCCCGCGTCGCGCAGGAGCTCCTCGGTACGTGCGCGCAACCGCTCGAGAGGAGCGAGCGCGGGTTCGAGGATCCGAGGGTCGAGACCGGCGAGCCGGGCCACGACGGCGATCTGGTGGCGGTCCTGGGGCTCCGCCAGGGCGAGCGCCTCGGCGGCGAGCGCAGCGAGCAGGGACTCCCCCTGCGAATCGCGCGGCGCGTCCGGGGCAGGGTCCGGGTGCAGAGCCGCTTCCAGTACCGGCAGGAGCTCCGGAGCGAGTTCTGAGCAGTCCAATCGCTGGAGATCCGGCACCTGAATGGAGCGCCATCGGAACTCGCCTGCCAGCTCCAGGATACGAGCGGCACGATCGGCGATGTCGGTGGCCGCCCCCACGAGACGCCGCCACTTCGCGCCGGTCTGGCCATCGTTGGATGCCGCCGTGCCTCCGAGGGCCGCGAGGGCCTGCGCGACCCGCTCCTCGGGGGTCAGGTCCAACAGTCCCTGGCCCGCCGCCGCACCGGCTTCCAGGCTCTCGAGGAACGTGGAGACGGGTCTCATGAAGAGTTCGGGCCCGACGTGCCGGTCGAGCTTGACGTGCTCCTCCGCGCAGCGGCGCAGCTCTTCGGCCAGTGCGCGCAGCAGCACCGTACCGGCGGCCTGGAGCATGACGGGTGACGGAGTGGTGCGCAGCAGCTCCGAGAGCTGGTGCATCAGCGAGGGCGGCAGTGCCCGCCCCGTATCGAAGATGTCATACCTGCGAGCCGACCAAGCCTGTCGCGACCAGTTCACCAGTTGGGCGAGTGCGATGTCCTGGGCTTCGATCGCCGCGGCCGCCAGCTGGGACATCAGCTCGGCTACGAGTGCGCTCTCTCCGACGTACTGGTCGGGCGGTGCCACGGTCGAGGAGAGCAGCACGGAGCGGCGCTGGAGAAGGATCACGAACGGAGCAGCGGGCCTCAGGATCTCGTGATCGATCTCGGCACCACTCGTCAGGCACTGCCTGATGAACCGTGCCGTCGCCTCCCCGGCCAAGGTCAACGGCACCGGTGTGTCCCCAGCCTCCGCGTTCGCCGCCACCGTTCCCCACCCCGTTCGCGCACACGCTCAGTCCTGGCAGCCGCGTTCGACACAACCTCCCGTGCGCGTTCGTCAGTTGACGGTGGCTCATGACCTCAGCGGCGGAGTGCGATTCTATCGAGCTGACGTGGCGTCATTGTCCGGGTTGCGGAAAGGGGCTGGCCCGGTCGACGATCGACCGGGCCAGCCCCTTTCCATGACGTCCTGCTCAGGCTCCGCGCAGCACCGCGCCCGTGCGGGCGGAGGCGAGGGCGACGGCCGCGTCGCGGGCGGCGCTGGCCTCGTCGACCGTGAGGGTGCGGTCCGTGGCACGGAACTTCAGCGCGTAGGCCAGGGACTTCTTGCCCTCGCCGAGCTGGTCGCCCGTGTACACGTCGAACAGCCTGATGGACTCCAGGAGTTCACCCGCGCCCTCGCGCAGCGCGGCCTCGACCGTGGTGGTCGGGACCGCCGCGTCGACGACCAGGGCGACGTCCTGCGTGGCCACCGGGAAGGAGGAGATGCTCGGGGCCTTCAGCGGTCCCTCGTTCGCCTGCTCCACCAGGTCCAGGTCGAGCTCCATCGCGCAGGTGCGGTCGGGCAGGCCGAGCGCCTTCACGACGCGCGGGTGCAGCTCGCCGCCGTGGCCGACGAGGACCTGCTCGCCGTCCACGACCACGTGGAAGGCGGCGCAGCGGCCGGGGTGCCACGGGGCGTGCTGGTCGGCGCTGATGATCAGCTCGACACCGGCCTCGGCGGCCACGGTGCGCGCCGCCTGGACGGCGTCGGCCCAGTCGGACGGGCGGCCCTTGCCCCACCAGCCGGCCTGCTCGCGCGCGCCGGCGAGGACGACGGCGGCGCGACGCGGCTGCGCGGGCAGCGCGGCGGTGACCGTGGCGATCTCCGCGTCGGTGGGACGACGGTCGACGGGCAGTCGCACGGCGACGCCCGGCTGGTCGCCCGGCCGGAAGACCAGGCCGGTCTCGAAGAGCGCCAGGTCGTGGCTGCCGCGTCCGTCGTTGCGGCGCAGCGCGCCGAGCAGGCCCGGCAGCAGCGTCGTACGGAGCGCGGGCTCCTCGTCGGAGAGCGGGTTGACGAGCGTGACCACGCGACGGCGGGCGTCGTCCGCGTCCAGGCCGAGCTGGTCGAAGACCTGCGCGCCGATGAACGGGTAGTTCAGCGCCTCCACGTAGCCGGCGCCGGCCAGGGCGCGTCCGACCCGGCGGTGGGTGCGCTGGCGCTCGGTGAGCCCCCGCCCGGCGGGCGGCTTGGGCAGCGTCGAGGGCAGGTTCTCGTAGCCCTCCAGCCGGATGACCTCTTCGGCCAGGTCGTTCGGCACGTAGAGGTCGGGACGCCACGACGGGACGGTGACGACCAGTTCGTCCTGACCGTAGACGTCGCAGCCGATCTCCTGGAGGCGGCGGACGACGGTCTCGCGGCCGTAGGAGACGCCCGCGACCTTGTCCGGGTGGTCCGCCGGCATGGTGACCGTGCGGGGCGCGGACGGGGCGACGATCTCGGTGACACCGGCCTCGGCCGTGCCGCCCGCGAGCAGCACGAGCAGGTCGACGCAGCGCTGCGCCGCGGCCGCCCCGGCCTGCGGGTCGACCCCGCGCTCGAAGCGCCTGGACGCCTCGGAGGCCAGCTTGTGACGGCGGGCCGTACGGGCGATCGAGATCGCGTCGAAGTGCGCGGCCTCGATGACGACCTCGGTGGTGCCCGTGACGACGCCGGTCTCGGGGTCGGTCACCGGGTCGGCGATCTCCGTGTGAGCACCGCCCATCACACCGGCGAGACCGATGGGGCCGGTGTTGTCGGTGATCAGGAGGTCCCCGGAGTCGAGGACGCGCTTGGCTCCGTCGAGCGTGGTGATCGTCTCGCCGGAGGCCGCGCGGCGGACGCCGATGGGGCCGTCGAGCCGGGTGCGGTCGTAGGCGTGCAGCGGCTGACCGAGCTCCAGCATCACGTAGTTGGTGATGTCGACGGCGAGCGAGACGGTGCGCATGCCGGCCTTCTGCAGGCGGCGCTGCATCCAGATCGGGGTGCGCGCCTCGGGCGCGACACCGACGACCGTACGCGCGGTGAAGCGGTCGCAGCCGATCGGGTCGGCGACCTGGATCGGGTAGCCGTACGAGTTCGGCGCGGGCACGTCGAGGAGGGCCGGGTCGCGCAGCGGCAGGCCGTACGCGATGGCGGTCTCCCGCGCGATGCCGCGCATCGAGAGGCAGTAGCCGCGGTCGGGGGTGACGGCGATGTCGAGGACCTCGTCGTACAGCTCCAGGAGCTTGGTGGCGTCGATGCCGATCTCGATCTCGGGCGGCAGCACGATGATGCCGTGCGAGCCGTCGTCGCCCATGCCCAGCTCGTCGCCGGAGCAGATCATGCCGCGGGAGACCCGGCCGTAGGTCTTGCGCTCGGCGATCCGGAAGTCACCGGGGAGCACGGCGCCGGGCAGTGCCACGACGACCTTGTCGCCCTCGGCGAAGTTCCGGGCGCCGCAGATGATCTCCTGGGGCTCGCCGGTGCCGTTGGCCTGGCCGACGTCGACGGTGCAGAAGCGGATGGGCTTCTTGAACTCCGTCAGCTCCTCGATGGTGAGGACCTTGCCGACCACCAGCGGACCGGTCAGGCCGGCGCCGAGCTGCTCGACGGTCTCGACCTCGAGTCCTGCCGGAATGAGCTTGGCCTGGACGTCACGTCCGGTCTCCGTCGCCGGCAGGTCGACGTACTCCCGCAGCCAAGAAAGCGGGACCCGCATCAGATCTCCATCCCGAACGGCCGGGTGAACCGAACGTCACCCTCGACCATGTCTCGCATGTCTTCGACGTTGTGGCGGAACATCAGCATCCGCTCGATGCCGAACCCGAAGGCGAATCCGCTGTACTTCTCCGGGTCGACACCACAGGCGACGAGCACCTTGGGGTTGACCATGCCGCAGCCGCCCAGCTCGATCCAGCCCTCGCTGCCGCAGGTGCGGCAGGGGCGGTCCGGGTTGCCGACGGACTCGCCGCGGCAGACGTAGCAGAGCATGTCCATCTCGGCGGACGGCTCCGTGAACGGGAAGAAGTTCGGGCGGAGCCGGGTCTTCATGTCGGACCCGAAGAGCGCCTGGACCATGTGGTCCAGCGTGCCCTTGAGGTCGGCCATGGTCAGGCCCTCGTCGACGGCGAGCAGCTCGATCTGGTGGAAGACCGGGGTGTGCGTGGCGTCGAGCTCGTCGGTGCGGTAGACGCGACCGGGGCACACGACGTAGACCGGGGGCTCCCGGTCGATGAGGGTGCGGGCCTGCACCGGGGAGGTGTGCGTACGGAGCACGACACCGGACTCGTCACCGGTGGTGCCTTCCGGCCCCTGGACGAAGAAGGTGTCCTGCATCTGGCGCGCCGGGTGGTCCGGGACGAAGTTGAGGGCGTCGAAGTTGAACCACTCCGCCTCGACCTCGGGGCCCTCGGCGACCTCGTACCCCATGGAGACGAAGACGTCGGCGACGCGCTCCATGAGCGTGGTCAGCGGGTGGCGGGCGCCGGCGGGGACCCGGTCGTACGGCAGGGTGACGTCCACCGCCTCCTCGACCAGGACGCGCGCGTCGCGCTCGGCCTCCAGCTCGACCTGGCGGGCGGCGAGGGCCTTGGAGACGGCGCCGCGGGCCTGGCCCACGAGCTTGCCGGCCGCGGCCTTGGCCTGCGGCGGCAGCGCGCCGATCTCCCGGTTGGCCAGCGCGAGCGGCGAGGTGCCACCGGTGTGCGCGACCTTCGCGTGCGCGAGCGCGTCGAGGTCACCCGCGGCGGCGAAGGCGGCGAGCGCCTCGTCCCGCATGCGCTCGATCTCTTCCGGTTTCAAGGCCTCGACCTCGACCGGGTCGTACGACTTATTGGGTGCGGACATCTCTTCCCGTGCTTCCGTTTGGCTGGCTTGGGCGCGGCCCCGCTCGACGACAAGGGCGCAAACGTGCCAAAGGTCGAGTCTAACGGGGTGCGAGGACGCGAAT
Organism: Streptomyces sp. NPDC047971; assembly: GCF_040653355.1. NCBI lineage: Bacteria > Bacillati > Actinomycetota > Actinomycetes > Kitasatosporales > Streptomycetaceae > Streptomyces > Streptomyces sp. NPDC047971. The sequence goes on from NZ_JBEZNW010000022.1 coordinate 34,772, forward strand.
GAGCCCGTGGGCTGCCCGAGCGGCTCGTGATCTCGTCAGGCGAGATAGGCCGGGGCGCCGACGGGCAGGATAAATCGGAACTCGGCGCCGCCCCGGGGGCCGCGGCCGACGGTGATCGTGCCGCCGTGGGCCTCGACGATGCCCTTGACGATGTAGAGGCCGAGTCCGGTGCCACCGCGCTTGCTCCCCCGCCAGAAGCGGGTGAAGACGCGTCCCATCGACTCCTCGGGGATGCCGGGGCCTTCGTCGCTCACGGTGACCGCCGTTCCCTTCTCTCCGTCGGTGGTGGCGCAGGTGGGTGCCACCTCGATGGTGACGGTTCCCTCGCCGTGGCGCACCGCATTTTCCAGCAGGTTGCCGAGGACCTGGTCGACCTTGTCGGGGTCGGCCCACAGGTCGGGCAGCTGCGGCTGGACCCGGACGAAGAAGCGGTCGGGGGACTGACCGCCGGTGGTGTGGGCCTGGATGTGGCGGCCGACGGCGGCGGCGATGTCGACGGGCTGGCGGCGGACCTCGAGCCGGCCGGAGTCGATCCGGGAGATGTCGAGGAGCTCGGCGATGAGCCGGGTGACGCGGTTGGCGTCGGCGTCGACGGTCTCCAGCATCAGCCGCTTCTGGTCGTCGGTGAAACGCTCCCATTTGGCGAGCAGGGTCGCCGTGAACCCCTTGACGGAGGTCAGGGGGGAGCGCAGCTCGTGGGCGACGGTGGCGATGAGCTCGGCGTGGCTGCGTTCGGTACGGCGCCGGGCCTCGGTGCCGCGCAGCGAGACGACGACGCGGCGGACGGGTCCTGTGGGGTGTTCGCGGACGTAGCGGGCGGAGACCAGGACCTCGCGGCCGCCGGGCAGCAGCAGGTTGCGCTCGGGCTGGCCGCGCCGGGTGGCGAGCCCGCCGTACGGGTCGGTGAGGCTCCACCAGCGGCGGCCCTTGAGGTCCTCCAGGGGCAGGGCCTCGTCCAGCGGGAGGCCGATGGCCCGGCCGCCGGGTACGGAGGTGATGCGGCTCGCGGCGGCGTTGAAGCAGACGACGCGGCCGGTGGCGTCGGCGACGACGAGGCCGTCGGGCAGGTCGTCGGGGTCGATGCCGGGGTCGTCCGGTGTCGTCGTGGAGGCCCCGTCCGGGTCCTCCGGGGCAGGCGGCTCAACACTGTGTGCGTGTGCGGGACTGTCCGTGCCGACCGTCATCCCCGTTCCCCACCCCTCCGTGTAGCGCAGTGGGCCCCCGAGCCCGTCACCCTACTAGGTGGAGGTGGCGGAGTGGACCCCCTCAGGCGGAGGTTCGGGGGCGTTGGGCACGCGCGGAGGCGTACAGGCACACGGCGGCGGCCGTCGCGAGGTTGAGGCTCTCGGCCTTGCCGTGGATCGGCACGCGCACCACCGCGTCGGCGAGTGCGCGGGTCTCCTCGGGGAGGCCCCACGCCTCGTTGCCGAAGACCCAGGCGGTGGGCCCGCCCATGGTGCCGGCGTCGAGTTCGTCGTCGAGGTCGTTCCGTCCGGCGCCGTCGGCGGCGAGGATGCGTACCCCGGCGCCCTTCAGACCGGCGACGGCCTGCTCGACCGGGACGCCGACGACGACCGGGAGATGGAAGAGGGAACCGACGGACGCGCGGACGGACTTGGGGTTGTACAGGTCGACCGAGGCGTCGGTGAGGACGACGGCGTCCGCGCCCGCCGCGTCGGCGCAGCGCAGCACGGTGCCGGCGTTCCCGGGGTCGCGTACGTGGGCGAGGACGGCGACCAGCTTGGGCTTGGCGGCGAGGATCTCCTCGAAGGGCGAGTCGAGGAAGCGGCAGACCCCGACGAGGCCCTGCGGAGTGACGGTCTGGGAGACCTCGGCGAGGACGGCGTCGGGGGCGAAGTGCACCCGGGCCCCGGCCGCGCGGGCGGCGTCGACGATCGTGGCGTACCGCTCGGCGGCCTCGACGGTGGTGAAGAGCTCGACGAGGGTCGGCTCACCCGTACCGCTGCGGTGCTGGACGGCCTCCCGGACGGCCTGCGGGCCCTCGGCGATGAAGAGGCGGTCCTTGCCCCGGAAGTTGCGCTTGGCGAGCCGCCTGGCGGCGACGACGCGCGGGGAACGCGGGGAGATCAGCTCGGGGGTACCCATGGGGTCGGTGGCTCTTTTCGGGGGTCCGGGCGGGTAGGGGCTGGTGTGCTCGGAACACGACCGGACCCGCAGGCCCGAAGGCCTGCGGGTCCGGTGCGGAAGATCTGCGGCCTGGGGATCAGGCAGCGGCCTTCGGCGCGTTGACGTCGGCCGGGAGGGCCTTCTGCGCGACCTCGACCAGCGCGGCGAACGCGTTGATGTCGTTGACGGCCAGCTCGGCGAGGATCTTGCGGTCCACCTCGATGTTGGCGGCCTTCAGACCCTGGATGAGGCGGTTGTACGTCATGCCGTTCTGGCGGGCAGCGGCGTTGATGCGCTGGATCCACAGCTGACGGAAGTCGCCCTTGCGCTTCTTGCGGTCGTTGTAGTTGTAGACCAGGGAGTGGGTGACCTGCTCCTTGGCCTTGCGGTACAGGCGCGAACGCTGACCGCGGTAGCCGCTGGCCTGCTCGAGGATCGCCCGGCGCTTCTTGTGGGCGTTGACTGCCCGCTTGACGCGTGCCACTTCTTAACTCCTTGTAGCGGGGTCGCGGTGGTACTCACACGACCCGGAAAACGGATGGGTCCCGGTCTTGGCCGGATGCCCTCGTCGCCGAGGGCGGGAGATCAAGCTCAGATGCCCAGCATCTTCTTGATCTTGGCCGCGTCGCCCGGGGCCATCTCGGCGTTGCCGGTGAGGCGACGCGTCAGCTTGGACGACTTGTGCTCGAGCAGGTGGCGCTTGCCGGCGCGCTCGCGCAGCACCTTGCCGGAGCCGGTGATCTTGAAGCGCTTCTTGGCACCGGAGTGCGTCTTGTTCTTCGGCATCGCGCCGTTCTCTCCTCGTCAGTGGCGCTCCCCCCGGTGCGGACACCGGACATACGGGAGCGTCAGTTCTTCGTTGGTGGTTCCGGGCGAGGGCCCGGGGCTGCCTGGGTGGCAGCCCCTCGGGTCACGCCTCGGGGTTCTCGGCCTCGGCGGAAGCCTCGGCCGAAGCCTCCTCGGCCGGAGCCTCGGCGGTCTCGTCGGACGAAGCGCCCTGACGTCCCGCCTTGCGCGCGGCCTGGGCCTCACGCGCCTCGGCCATGGCCTCGGTCTTCTTCTTGTGCGGGCCAAGAACCATGATCATGTTCCGGCCGTCCTGCTTCGGGTTGGACTCGATGAAGCCAAGCTCCTCGACGTCCGAAGCCAGCCGCTGCAGCAGCCGGAAGCCAAGCTCGGGACGGGACTGCTCACGACCACGGAACATGATCGTGATCTTGACCTTGTCACCCTGCTTGAGGAACCGGACGACGTGACCCTTCTTGGTGTCGTAGTCGTGCGGGTCGATCTTCGGCCGGAGCTTCATCTCCTTGATGACCGTGTGCGCCTGGTTCTTGCGCGCCTCACGGGCCTTCATGGCCGACTCGTACTTGAACTTCCCGTAGTCCATGAGCTTGCAGACGGGCGGACGGGCGTTCGCCGCCACCTCGACGAGGTCGAGGTCGTACTCCTGAGCAAGCTCAAGGGCCTTGGCAAGCGGAACGATCCCGACCTGCTCGCCGCTGGGACCGACGAGTCGCACCTCGGGAACGCGAATCCGGTCGTTGATGCGGGGCTCGGCGCTGATGGATCCTCCTCGGTAGCACCACGCGACCGCCTGGCGGACGGACGCGTATGTCTGTAACAGTTGAGACCAACCGCGCCGGGATACGAAAAATGCCCCGGACGGGACACAGGCGGGGCTCCACGAAAATACCGGAGCACCGCCGCGGTGAACCGCGGGGCGCACATCGGGCGGCTCCATCGTCCGTACGGAACGATGGGCGCCACCTGACCGGTGACCCGCCGCCCGCGAGGGCGGCCAGGTGGGAGATCGGAGCCTCCACTTGTGGGCCGGGCACACAGGTGTCCGGCCGGTCGTTACACAAGGTTAGCACCGACTGCCCCGGTTCGCTAACCGAGGCCGACGGGAGGGAGGGGACGCCGTCCGGCTTATCGTGTGGGCATGAGCGAGACGCCCCACTCCCCCGAGTCCCCCGACTTCGACGACATGACCCGCGACATCGCGGAGGTCCCCGCGGTCGAGGTCATCGTGACCGTCGCGGTGAACCTGATGAGCGCCGCCGCGGTGAAGCTCGGCCTCACCGAGGACGGCGAGAAGCACAAGGACCTCGACGAGGCGCGGAAGCTGGTCCACGCGCTGGCGGGCCTCCTCGACGCCGGCGCGACGGAGATCAGCTCCTTCCACGCGGCGCCGCTGCGGGACGGCCTGAAGTCCCTGCAGCTGGCCTTCCGCGAGGCCTCCCTCATCCCTGACGAGCCGGGCCAGGGTCCGGGCGAGAAGTACACCGGGCCGGTGTACGGCTAGGGACCGCGTCGGGTCGGTCCGCGGTCGCCCCCGGCCGCACGCGGCCACCGGGCCGGTGCACGGCCGGGTCGCCCGGCCCACCGGGGTACGGGGCCGCTCCCGGACCGATCAGTGCTTGACGTAGAAGGGCTCGCCGGGAGGCGTGGCCGAGGCCGGCAGGAGTGCCAGGTCGAGGCCGCGCACCAGGCGGGCCCTCAGTGTCTCGTCGGCGGCCAGGGCGCGGGCCACCCGCTGCGCGGCCTCCGCGGGGACGGAGTCGTCGGCCAGGACCAGCGCGAGGGTGCCGTCGGCGCTGCCGGGGCCGAGGTGGGCGCGCAGGACGGCGGGCTCCCCGGCGACCGCGCTCCGCACCGCCTCCCGCACCGCCGGGTCCTGGAGCGGGTCCGCGCTGGAGCGGCCCTCCGCGAGGGCCAGCAGCACCGGGCCGCTCAGCTCGTACGGGACGGGGCCCGCCAGGTCGAGGACGACGGTGTCGGCCTTCTCGTGCGCGGCGGCCTGCAGCGCCTGGTGCAGGGGGACGGCGACGGGTCGGGCCGCCGGGTCCCACAGCGCGAGGGAGGCGATGGAGGTGAACGCGGGCAGCGCCCGCCGGTCGCCGGCGGTCAGCGTGGGCACGGCCATGTCGCTGGTCTTCTCGCGGCGCAGCCCCGTCTCGGGGTCCTCCTCGACCTCGCCGAGGACGGCGACGATGGGCACGAGCAGGCGCGCGTCCCGCAGGGCCTCAAGGACGGGGCCGTGGGCGGTTCTGTCCTCCGCCCAGGCCGCGAGGGCCGCGGCGAGCCGCGGGTCGGCGGTACCGTCGTCGTCGGAGAAACCGGGGTCAGGGATGTTCTTGAGCGCCACGTACCCGAGCCTAGCCGCCGCTCCCGGACCACTTTCGCGGCGGGTCGACGGCACGCCTCGCGGCCCGGCAGGGAGGAGACGTCCGGCGTGACCGTGGAACCGGACCTCGACGCCGTCCTCGCGGAGGCGGTCGGACCGGTCGCCGCCGCGGGCGACGGTTCCGTCTCGGTCGCCGTGCTCGATCTGGAGAGCGGGCGTTCGGCCTCGTACGGCGGTGCGGGACGGACCTACGACACCGCCAGCGTCGTGAAGCTGGACATCCTGGCCGCCCTGCTGCTGCGCGCGCAGGACGAGGGACGGGAGCCGACCGCGGCCGAGCGGACGGCCGCCGCCGCGATGATCGGGCGCAGTGACAACGCGTCGGCGACCGCCCTGTGGCAGGCCGTCGGCGGGGCGCGCGGGCTCGACGCGGCGAACGCGCGGCTCGGGCTCTCGGAGACGAGGGGGGCGTCGGCGTGGGGGCTGACGCAGACCACGGCATCGGACCGGCTGAGGCTGCTGGTGGCGGTGTTCGGGGCGGACTCACCGCTGGACGCGGACTCCCGCGCCTGTGCCGCGGCGCTGATGGAGGGCGTCGTCGCCGGGCAGGACTGGGGCGTGTCCGCGGCGGGTGACCGGCCGGCGCTGAAGAACGGGTGGCTGCCCCGGGACGCGACCGGCCTGTGGGACATCAACAGCGTGGGGCGGGTCACGGCCGGCGGACGGGTCTACCTGGTGGCGGTGGTGTCCGACGGGCATGTCACGAAGGAGGCGGGGGTCGCGCTCGTGGAGGACGTGGCGCGCACGGCGGTCAGCGCGTTGGGCGCGGTCCTGTAGGACACGGCGGTCAGCGCGTTGGGCGCGGTCCTGTAGGACACGGCGGTCAGCGCGTTGGGCGCGGTCCTGTAGGACGGCTTCCGCGCCACAGGACGGCCGCCGCGGCGAGCAGCAGCGCTCCGAGGCCGCCCACGACCGGGGCGAGCAGGCCGATCGGCCTGGCGTCGTCTGCCGGGGCCTGAGGTCCCGTGCCGAAGTACCGGCCGGCGTAGCCGGAGGCGGCGTTCTTGGGGTCGCCCCCCTTGAGCTTCGCCCCGGCCTCGATCGCCGCGGCCGGGTCCACGGTGCCGTACCCCTTGGAGTCGCTGCGGCCGTCCTTGGGCCGGTTGCGTGCGGTGTCGATGAGGAGCTGCTTGACCTGTGCGGGCGTCAGCTCGGGGTGGGCGGCGCGGACCAGCGCGACGGCGCCGGAGACGAAGGCGGCGGCGGCGCTGGTGCCCCAGCCCTCGTAGTAGCGGCGGTCGGGGTTGGCCATGACGATGTCGACGCCGGGGGCGCTGACGGTGGCGTACCAGCGGCGGGTGGAGAAGGAGGCGCGGGTGCCGAAGCGGTCGACGGCGGTGACGGCGATGACGCCGGGGTAGGCGGCGGGGTACGAGATGTGGTCGCCCTTCTCGCCCCCGTTGCCGGCGGAGGCGACCACGGAGACGCCCTTGGAGAGGGCGTACTGGACGGCCGCGTCCTCGCCGGCGTCGGCGTGGGCGGACTTGGAGTCGTCGCCGAGGGAGAGGTTGATGACGTCGGCGCCGTGGTCGGTGGCCCAGCGGATGCCCTCGGCGAGGGCGGTGCCCCGGGTCTTGCGGGCCTTGTCGCGGGCCTTGTCGTTGCCTTCGAGGATGACCCGGACGGGCAGGATCTCGACCTTCGGCGCGATGCCGAGGACGCCGTCCTGGCGGCCGGGACCGTGGCCGTGTCCGGCGATGATGCCGGCCATGGCGGTGCCGTGGACGGCCCAGGTGCTCTCCCCCTGCTCGGCGCCGAAGCCGACGAGGTCCTTGCCGTCGAGGACGGATCCGGCGAGGTCGGGGTGGTCGGCGTCGACGCCGGTGTCGAGGACGGCGACGGTGACGCCCTCGCCCTTGGTGGTCCGCCACGCCTCGGTGGTGTGCATGGCTTCCAGGCCCCATTGGCGCGCGCGGATGGTGTCGGCGTGCGCGGGGGTGGTGGTCGCGGGGAGGACGGCGAAGGCGGTGGCGAGGACGGCCGCGAGGGTACGGGGTCGGTTCACTGGTCGCCGTCCTCCTTCGCCGCGGCGGTGAGGGCGGCGCGCAGTCCGCGTTCGACGCGGTCGGCGACGCCCTTGGCCTCGTGGCCGAGGCCCGCCTGGGCGGGGGCGCTGGTCTGTCCGGCGGCCATGGCGCGTTCGGCGGGCTCGGCGGCGACGGGGCGGCCGTCGGCGAAGCCGGAGACGGCGGTGACGACGACGGGGAGGTCGGCGAGCGGCCGGGTGTACCAGCTGGCACGCTGCGCGGCGCCGAAGCGGGCGGCGACGGTGCCGGGGGCGGCGAGCGCCGGGGGGACGTCGGCGGCGATCCGGGCGGCTCCCTCGCCGGCGAGGGAGCGGGTGGCCTCGGGTTCGGCCCGGGTGAAGACCAGGCCGACGGTGACCACGCTGCTGGCGGTGGCGTCGGTGTAGGTGGCCCGCAGGACGCGGTCGCAGCCGACCGCCTGTACGGCCGTGAGCAGGCTCTTCTGCAGGACGGCGGCCGAGCAGGGGGCGTCGGCGGCGACGACGACGCGCGTCCAGGCGCGGTCGGCTCCGCCGGGTCCGGCACCGGGTCCGGCGAGGGTACGGGGGAAGAGGGTGTCGACGGGGACGTCGTGCCACAGGGTCCTGGCCCGCTCGTACCCGGCGGGGTCGGCGGCCGCGCCCGCGTCGGTGGCGGCGAGCACGGCTCCGGCGACGGCCCCGCCGACGAGTCCGATCCCGAGCACGAGGCAGACGGCGGCGGCGACGACCCGTCCGGTGCGGCGCTCCTTGACGGGGCGCAGCCGGGTGGTCGTCTCGACCGGGTTCTCGGGCGGCACGGTGAAGGGGCGGTAGGCGGCGTGGTGGTGGCGCGGGGGCGTTGCCGGAGCGGGGTGTGTCGGGGTGGGCCCGGGCGGCGTGGGCCGTCGCGGCTCGGTGCCGCGGATGGGCCGCAGCCGGGTGGTCGTCTCGACGGCGGGCAGGTCGGGGGCGACGGGGCGCGGGGAGGGGACGGGGGCGGGCGGCCGGTGACCGCGGTCGGGCGCGGTGGGCGAACCGGCCATGGGCCGCCGCGGGGGCGAGTCGGAGGCGGAACCGGGCGGGGTCGGCCGACCGGCGGGCGCTATGGAGGGGGCGGCCGCCGGTCGCGGCGGTACGGCGGCGGGGTGTCCGGAACCCGGGGCGGCGTGCGGACCGGGCGGGGCCGCGGCCGGTCGCGGCGGGGCGGAGGGGGTGGAGGCGGTGGGCCGGGCGCCCGGGCCTGCCGGGATGGACGTCGTACGGCGCGGCGCCCCGGTGCTGTCGGCCGGCGGGCTCGGGGCCGTGCCGGGGACGGGCGGGGCCGCCGGCGGACGCGGCGGGGCGGTGCGGCCGGCGTGGCCGGTGGTCGGCGTCGTGGGAGCCGTGGGAGACGGGGTCGGCGGAGCCGATGCGGCCGGTCCGGCCGACGGCTGCGCGGGGTGGGACGCGGCGGGCGCGTGCGCGGGGCGCGGGACACCCGGTGTGCGGGCGGCGCCCGGCATCGGCGGCGTGTGAGCGGCGCTCGGGACCGGCGGCGTGTGACCGGCACCGGAGACCGGCGCGGCGGGCGCGTGCGGGGCTCCCGGGGCACCTGGCGTATGAGCGGCGGCCGGGACCGGTGTGGTGGGTCGGCCCGGGGGGACGGGCGCCGCGGGGGCTCCGGCCTCGGGGCCCGGGGCCGTCGGCGTGGGCGGGAGCAGGGCGTCGGTGATCCGGGACGTGGGGTGGTGCGCGTCAGTGCTCATCCCCGTCCCCCTGGTCGTCCCGTTGTGATGCCTGCCCCGGCAATGCCCGCCACTCTACGGGCTGTTCCCGGCAGCACGGGAACTCAGGGGCTACCCACTCGTAAACCCGTCTGGCAAGCTCAGGCCATGACTCCCCGCGCCGCCGACCGGGCCCGGTACGACCGGGCCACCGCCCATCTCGACGCGCCTGTCGCCATCGTCGATCTGGAGGCGTTCGACGCCAACGCCGACGACCTCGTGCGGCGCGCCGGCGGCAAGCCGATCCGGGTGGCGAGCAAGTCCGTGCGGTGCCGGGCGCTCCTGGAGCGGGTGCTGGCGCGCGAGGGGTTCGCCGGGATCATGTCGTTCACGCTCGACGAGTCGCTGTGGCTGGCCCGGGCCGGGTTCGACGACGTCCTGCTGGCCTATCCCTCCGCCGACCGCGCCGCCTTCGGCGAACTGGCGGACGACCCCAAGCTGGCCGCCGCCGTGACCGTGATGGTCGACGACCCGGTGCAGCTGGACCTGATCGACGCGGCACGCGCGGGTGGCGGCGAGGAGATCCGGGTCTGCCTGGAGCTGGACACCTCGCTCCGGCTGCTCGGCGGCCGGGTGCGCGTCGGCGCGCTGCGCTCCCCGCTGCGCGAGCCCGCCCAACTCGCCGAGCTGGCCCGGTCCATCGCCCGCAGGCCGGGCTTCCGGCTCGTCGGGATCATGGCGTACGAGGGCCATGTCGCGGGCGTGGGGGACTCGGTCGCCGGGCGGCCGCTGCGCTCCCGGGCGATCCGGCTCATGCAGTCGGCCGCCCGCAAGGAGCTGGAGTCCCGGCGCGCGGCCGTGGTGCGTGCGGTGCGGGCGGTGGCGCCGGACCTGGAGTTCGTCAACGGTGGCGGTACGGGCAGCGTGCAGCACACGGCGGCCGAGGACGCGGTGACCGAGATCGCCGCCGGTTCGGGGCTCTTCGTGCCGCGTCTCTTCGACAACTACACCTCCTTCACCGGCCGGCCCGCGGCCCTGTTCGCGCAGCCCGTCGTACGCCGTCCGGGCGTGGGCGTGGTGACGGTGCTCGGCGGCGGCTACCCGGCGTCGGGCGCGGCGGGCGCGGACCGGCTGCCGGTCCCGTACCTCCCCGAGGGGCTGCGGTACGACCCCCAGGAGGGTCCCGGCGAGGTGCAGACGCCGCTGCTCGGCTCCCCCGCCGACGATCTCCTCATCGGGGACAAGGTGTGGTTCCGGCATGCGAAGGCCGGGGAGCTGTGCGAGCGGTTCGACGGCCTGCGGCTGATCGAGGGCGACCGGATCACGGCGACCGTTCCCACGTACCGGGGCGAGGGCCGCACGTTCCTCTGAGCGGCGGTCAGGAGCCGGGAGTGAGGGAGCTGCCCACTCCGCCGCCCGTCGTGCTGCCGATGGGCAGGATCCCCTTGGCGATCTCGTCCATCGTGGTGAGCGGCGGACCGTCGGCTCCCGCGTCGAAGGCGAAGCGCACGACGACCGGCGACTCGCTGCCCGTCGGTGAGGGGAAGACCAGCGACTGGACGTAGCCGCCGGGGCCCTTGCCGGTGGTGACCTGCCACCGGACCAGATAGCCGGTCCGTCCGGCGACGGCGGTGGGGCGGGCGGCGATCTGCTTGTGGGACCGGATGTCGCCGTACAGCCAGTTCCCGAAGACGTCCTCGCCGAAGTAGGCGGCCGCGGCCAGGGCGATGTCCTCCTTGGCCAGGGCCTCGGGGGTGGCGGCGTCGGTGCCCGACGCCGAGTGGGAGGACACCGTGCCGTGCCGGCACTGCCTGTTGGTGGCGCCGGGGCAGGGGTACTCGCCGACGGTCGTGACCGTCGGCGCGCCGCCCGAGTGGTACTCCGGCTTCTCCCAGCCCTTGACGACCGGGAGCGTGATCCCGTTGATCTGGTCGACGACCTTCGTGGGGTCCTCGGCGGGCGGGCCGCTGGAGGAGGTGGAGGGCGGCGCGGCGGTGGTCGTGGTCGGCGCGGGCGGGCCCGCCGTGACCGGGTCCGCTTCGTCACCGCCGACCAGGACGACGACTCCGGCGACGAGCGCGGCGACGACGGCCACCGCGCCGGCGCCGAGCGCGACGGCCCTGCCCCGCCCGCGGCCGGGCGCGGGCAGCGCGGCCATGGCCGTCGTGGGCGCCGACGCCTGCCGGGTGTGGGCGGTCCAGGTCGTGCCGTCCCACCAGCGTTCGACGGTGGGCGCGGACGGGTCCGGATACCAGCCGGGAGGGGTCGTCATGCTCATCCCGCAAGCCTAGGGGGCGGGTTCAGGAGCCGAACACGGAGTCCCGTTGGTCGGGCACGACGGTGCCGTCGGCGCGCCGCACGGGCTGTGCCTCGCCGTCGGGGGCGATGTAGCCGGTGGTGGCGCACGGGTAGGGGCTCGTCTTCTCCTTCTTCGGCTCGATGAACATGGGGTTCACGATCCAGCGGCCGTCGCTGTCGTCGTACGCGCGGCACATCAGCTCGTTCTTGTTGCGGTTGAGGACCAGGCGCAGTCCGGTCGCGTCGCGGAGGAAGGAGATGTCCGTGTCGGAGTCGCCGGCGGCGAACACCTGGCGGCGGGAGGCGGGCTGGATCCGCTCGGCGGCGGGTCCGCGTACCCCGAAGATCTCCTGGTTGATCCAGCAGCGCTTGCCGTCGATGTACGTGATCATGGTGTCCTCGCCGTCGCGGACGCCGCCGCAGCCCTTCAGTCGGGCGCCGAGCCGGCCGTGCTCGGTGGTGTTGCGGATGCCGATGGCGTGGGAGGGCGCGATGCCGACGCCCCGGGCCCAGACGTCGACGACCGGTTCGGGTGAGGCCGAGACGATCCATATGTCGAAGCCCGCCGCGCGGAGGGTACGGACGAGGTCGCGCTGCTGCTCGTAGTAGCGGACCCAGGCGGTGACCTCACCGCTGCCGACCCGCTGGGTGGTGCCGATCGGCGCGGCGAGGTTCTCGGCGCGGGCGGCCGCGGCGAAGGACTCGACCTGGCGGGTGGTCCAGCCGCGCAGGAGCTGGGCGAGCCAGGCGTACTGCGGTTCCATCCGGCGGTGGTCGAAGCCGGCGAACGCCTCGTCGCCGGTGGTGGTGGCGCCCTCCGTGTAGACGGAGAGGATCTCGTCGGCGCAGCGGGTGTCGGTGGCCGTGGGCAGGGTGCGGACGCCGGTGGGGCAGGCGGCGCGCAGGGCGGCGGCCGCGGGCCGGGTCAGGTGGCGGCTGGTGGTGGTCCAGTCGTCGTTCGCGGGCGGGCGGATGCGGCTGTTGCGCAGGAGCCAGTACATCGTGGCGTCGCCGACGTCGTTCTTGATGACGGTGTTGTCCCAGTCGAAGACGGCGACGGGCCGGTCGGCGCCCCGGTCCCCGCAGTGCGCGTCGACGAGTTCCTGCAGTCTCGCGCGGTTGTCGCCGTACCAGCCCTCGGAGACCCGCAGTGTGGGGCATGGGCCGGGTCTCGCGTGGGCGGGTGCGGCGGTGAGGAGGCCGGCGAGGGCGAGAACCGTGGCGGCCGTGGCGGTGATCCGGCGGAATCGGGGGTGCATGGGCGCGCTCCTGTCGGGGGTGTCCGGATGCACGGCAGCCGGGCGCCTTGCGACGCCCGGCTGCCGGGGTGGGGGGTGGGGGATGGTCTAAAGCGGAGTCACGTACGCGCCGGCGATTCCGCCGTCGACGAGGAAGTCGGTGGCGTTGATGAAGGAGGAGTCGTCGCTGGCGAGGAAGGCGACGGCGGCGGCGATCTCCTCGGCCTCGGCGAAGCGGCCGACGGGGATGTGGACGAGCCGGCGGGCGGCCCGCTCCGGGTCCTTGGCGAACAGCTCCTGGAGGAGCGGGGTGTTGACGGGTCCGGGGCACAGGGCGTTGACCCGGATGCCCTCACGGGCGAACTGGACGCCCAGTTCGCGGGACATGGCGAGCACGCCGCCCTTGGAGGCGGTGTACGAGATCTGGCTGGTGGCCGCGCCCATGATCGCGACGAAGGAGGCGGTGTTGATGATCGAGCCGCGGCCCTGGCGCCGCATGTAGGGCAGGGCGGCCTTGCAGCACAGGTAGACCGAGGTGAGGTTGACGTCCTGGACGCGCTTCCACGCCTCCAGGCCGGTGGTGAGGATGGAGTCGTCGTCCGGCGGGGAGATGCCGGCGTTGTTGAAGGCGATGTCGACGGAGCCGTAGGTATCGAAGGCGACCTTGAAGAGGTTCTCGACCTCCTCGGGGTCGGTGACGTTCACCTTCACGAACGTCCCGCCGACCTCCTCCGCGGCGGCCTTGCCCGCGGTCTCGTCGATGTCGCCGCAGACGACGTTCGCGCCCTCGGAGGCGAGGCGGCGGGCGGCGGCGAGGCCGATGCCGCTGCCGGCCCCGGTGATGACGGCGGTACGGCCGACCAGACGGCGGCAGACGATCTCTTCGGTGCTCATGCGGTTCAGGCCTCCGTGCTTTCCGTGCTGATGAAGACGTTCTTGGTCTCGGTGAAGGCGGTGAGGGCGTCGGGGCCGAGCTCCCGGCCGAGGCCGGACTGCTGGTAGCCGCCGAAGGGGGTCCAGTAGCGGACGCTGGAGTGGGAGTTGACGGAGAGGTTGCCGGCCCGGACGGCGCGCGAGACGCGCAGGGCGCGGCCCACGTCACGGGTCCAGATCGAGCCGGACAGGCCGTACTCGGTGGCGTTGGCGAGGCGTACGGCGTCGGCCTCGTCCTCGAAGGGGAGGACGACGGCGACCGGTCCGAAGACCTCCTCGACGGCGCAGGGGGCGTCCTCGGCGAGGCCGGTGAGGACGGTCGGGGGGAACCAGAAGCCGGGGCCCTCCGGGGCCTTGCCCCGGATGCCGGGGAGCGAGTCGGGGACGTACGCGCGGACGCGCTCCAGCTGGGCCCTGGAGATCAGGGGGCCCATCTGGGTCTTCTCGTCGGACGGGTCGCCGACGACGATCTCCTCGACGGCGGGCGTGAGCAGCTCCAGGAAGCGGTCGTACACGGAGCGCTGGACGAGGATGCGGGTGCGGGCGCAGCAGTCCTGGCCGCTGTTGTCGAGGAAGGACATCGGAGCCGCCGCCGCCGCTGCCGCCACGTCGGCGTCGGCGAAGACGATGTTGGGGCTCTTGCCGCCGAGTTCGAGCGTCACGCGCTTCACCTGGTCGGCGCACTTCGCCATGATGCTCTTCCCCACCCGCGTCGAGCCGGTGAAGACGATCTTGGCGATGCCGGGGTGTTCGACCAGTGCGTTCCCCGCGACGGCGCCCTCGCCCGGCAGGACCTGGAAGAGGCCCTCGGGGAGGCCGGCCTCCAGGGCGAGCTCGGCGAGTCGGAGCGCGGTGAGCGGGGTGGTCTCGGCGGGCTTCAGGATCACCGCGTTGCCGGCGGCGAGTGCCGGGGCGGTGGCCCAGGCGGCGATCGGCATGGGGAAGTTCCAGGGCGCGATCACCCCGACGACGCCGAGGGGTTCGAGGATCGTGATGTCGAGGCCGCCGGCGACGGGGATCTGGCGGCCGTTGAGCCGCTCCACTCCCCCGGCCGCGTAGTCGAGCAGGTCGCGGACGTTGCCCGCCTCCCAGCGCGCGTTGCCGAGGGTGTGGCCGGCCTCGCGCACTTCGAGGAGGGCGAGCTCCTCGACGTGGCTGTCGACGACGACGGCGAAGCGGCGCAGCAGCCGTGCCCGGTCGGCGGGGGCCGCCGCGGCCCAGCCGCGCTGGGCTTCGGCCGCTCGCGCGACGGCGGCGTCGACGTCGGCCGGTGTGGCGGCGGGGACGGTCGCGACGACCTCTTCGGTCGCCGGGTTGAGTACCTGGAGTTCCTGGAGCAACTCTTTCCTCACATGCGTTCGAAGGAGCGGCGCAGCTCCCAGTCGGTCACCGCGGCGTCGTAGGCGTCGAGTTCGACGCGGGCCATGTTGCGGTAGTGCGCGACGACCTCGTCCCCGAAGGCCGCCTTGGCGATCGGGCTGGTCTCCCAGAGCTCGGCGGCCTCGCGCAGGGTGGTGGGGACGTGGGCGTATTCGGCGGTGTAGGCGTTCCCGTCGCAGGCCGGGGGGAGTTCGAGACGCTGCTCGATGCCGTACAGGCCGGCGGCGACCAGGCCGGCGACGGCGAGGTGGGGGTTGACGTCGCCGCCCGGCAGGCGGTTCTCGAAGCGCATCGAGCGGCCGTGGCCGACGACGCGCAGGGAACAGGTGCGGTTGTCGACGCCCCAGGCGACGGCGGTGGGGGCGAAGGAGCCGGGCTGGAAGCGCTTGTAGGAGTTGATGTTGGGGGCGTAGAGGAGGGAGAAGTCGCGCAGGGCGGCGAGCTGTCCGGCGAGGAAGTGGCGCATGACGTCCGACATCCCGCCGGGTCCGTCGCCGGCCATGACGTTCGTGCCGTCGGCGTCCTGGAGCGAGAGGTGGATGTGGCAGGAGTTGCCCTCGCGCTCGTTGTACTTCGCCATGAAGGTCAGCGAGACGCCTTCCTGGGCGGCGATCTCCTTGGCGCCCGTCTTGTAGACGGCGTGCTGGTCACAGGTGACGAGGGCCTCGTCGTACTTGAAGGCGATCTCGTGCTGGCCGGGGTTGCACTCGCCCTTGGCCGACTCGACGGTCAGACCGGCGCCGGCCATCTCGTTGCGGATCCGGCGCAGGAGGGGTTCGATGCGGCCGGTGCCGAGGACGGAGTAGTCGATGTTGTACTGGTTGACGGGGGTCAGGTTCCGGTAGTTCGCGTCCCAGGCCTGTTCGTAGGTGTCCTTGAAGACGATGAACTCCAGCTCCGTGCCGACATGGGCGGTGTAGCCGTGCTCGGCGAGCCGTTCCAGCTGGCGGCGGAGGATCTGGCGGGGTGCGGCGACGACGGGCGAACCGTCGTTCCAGGCGAGGTCGGCGATCAGCATCGCCGTACCCTCGTTCCAGGGGACGCGGCGCAGGGTGGAGAGGTCGGGGTGCATGGCGAAGTCGCCGTAGCCGCGGTCCCAGGAGGACATCTCGTATCCGTCGACCGTGTTCATCTCGGTGTCGACGGCCAGGAGATAGTTACAGCCCTCGGTGCCGTGGTCGAGGACGTCGTCGAGGAAGAACGGTGCGGCGAACCGCTTGCCCTGGAGCCGCCCCTGCATGTCGGGGAAGGCCAGGACGACTGTGTCGATCTCACCGCTCTCGACGAGGGCACGGAGCTCCTCGACGGAGAGCGGGGCTTTGCGGTCTGCCACGGGATTACTCCTCCTTCGGCCAGCCGGAAGCCATAAGGTATTGCCGAAGACCATTGCTTGGGAAGGGGAAACCGCAACGTGGCGAAGATCGGCGAGGAGACGGACGCGGCGACGGCCGACGCGGCGCACACGCCGGACCGGCTGACGCCCGTGCTGCGGCCGGTGCGGGCGGGCAACGGCTTCGAGGAGGCGCTGGAGCAGATCCTCCAGGTCGTGCGGCTCGGCCTGGTGCCCGGCGGGGAGCGCCTGCCCGCCGAACGGGAGCTGGCCGACCGGATGGGGATCAGCCGGGTCACCCTGCGGGAGGTCCTGAAGGTGCTCCAGGAGCAGGGGCTCGTGGAGAGCCGGCGCGGACGGTACGGCGGAACGTTCGTGCTGCACCGGCCGCAGACGGCAGACGAGGACGAACTGCGCCGCCGGATCGCCACGATCGACGTCGAGGACACCCTGCGCTTCCGTGAGGTCCTGGAGGTGGGCGCGGCGGGGCTCTGCGCCGCGCACGGGCTGACGGACGAGGGCGCGGAGCGGCTCCGCGCGGCGCTGGCCGCCACGCACGACGCGCCGCTGGCGGAGTACCGGCGCCAGGACACCCTGTTCCACCTGACGCTGGCCGAGCTCTCGGGCTCCCCGACGCTGACCGCCCAGTACGCCGCCGTCCGCGCGACGGTCAACGACCTGCTGGACTGCATCCCCCTGCTCGTACGCAACCTGGAGCACTCCCAGCACCAGCACACCGCGGTCGTGGAGGCCGTCCTCGACGGCGACGCGGACGCGGCCCGCGAGGTCATGCGCGAACACTGCGGCGGTACGGCGGCGCTGCTGCGGGGCTTCCTGACGTGAGACCCCGGACCCCCGTAACCCGAAAGTAACGCACGGGGGTTGCGTTCCGGCCGACCCGGCGCAAAGGTATGGTCCCATTCCATTGGGCCCGACGCGGGAGCTGACGCTGCCATGACGCTCGAAGACACCACCGGGGACAAGACGGCACCTGACGACTACCTCGAACGCCGGGCCCTGCGCCGCGGCAGCGCCGGCTGGCTGCTGCTCACCGGACTCGGCGTGGCCTACGTCGTCTCCGGCGACTTCTCCGGCTGGAACATCGGCCTGTCCAAGGGCGGATTCGGCGGACTCGCCATCGCCACCGTGCTGATGGGCGCGATGTACGCCTGTCTCGTCTTCGCGCTCGCCGAGCTCTCCGCGATCCTGCCGACGGCGGGCGGCGGCTACGGTTTCGCGCGCCGGGCGCTCGGCACCTGGGGCGGCTTCCTCACCGGCACCGCGATCCTCATCGAGTACATCCTCGCTCCCGCCGCGATCTCCATCTTCATCGGCGACTACGTCGAGTCGCTCGGTCTGTTCGGCCTGGAGTCCGGCTGGCCCGTCTACCTCGCCTGCTTCGTGATCTTCATCGGGATCCATCTGTGGGGCGTGGGCGAGGCGCTGCGCTTCAGCCTGATCGTGACGGCGATCGCGGTCGCCGCCCTGGTCATCTTCGCGCTGGGCGCGCTCAGCGACTTCCACGTCGACGGGCTGAACGACATCCCGGTCGACACGGACGCGCTCGGCTCCAACTCCTGGCTGCCGTACGGTCTGCTCGGGATCTGGGCCGCGTTCCCCTTCGGCATGTGGTTCTTCCTCGGGGTCGAGGGGGTGCCCCTCGCCGCGGAGGAGGCCAAGGACCCGGTCCGCTCGATGCCCAAGGCGCTCGCGATCTCGATGGGCATCCTGGTGCTGCTCGCCGTGATGACCTTCTTCGCCTCGACCGGCGCCCGCGGCTCGGCCGCCATCCAGGAGGCGGGCAACCCGCTGGTCGTGGCGCTGCAGGGCGACGGGGACCCGACGATGCTCAGCCGCTTCGTGAACTACGCGGGCCTCGCCGGCCTGGTGGCCTCGTTCTTCTCGCTCATCTACGCCGGTTCCCGCCAGCTCTTCGCCCTGTCCAGGGCCGGCTACCTGCCCCGGTTCCTCTCCCTGACCAGCCGCCGCAAGTCGCCGTACCTGGGGCTGCTCATCCCGGGCGCGATCGGCTTCGCGCTCGCCGCGGGGACCGGCAACGGCGCCCGGATGCTGAACATCGCGGTGTTCGGCGCCACCATCTCGTACGCCCTGATGGCGCTCTCCCACATCGTCCTGCGCCGCCGCGAGCCGGAGCTGCACCGCCCGTACCGGACGCCGGGCGGGGTGGTGACCTCGTCCGTGGCCTTCGTCCTGGCCCTGTCGGCGCTGGTCGCGACCTTCCTGGTCGACAAGGACGCGGCGTTCATCGCGCTGGGGGTCTATGTGATCGCCCTCGCCTACTTCGCGTTCTACAGTCGGAAGCATCTGGTGGCCAAGGCGCCGGAGGAGGAGTTCGCGGCGCTGGCGGCGGCCGAGGCCGAACTCGAACGCGACTGACCACCACGCACGACGGAGGAGTCACACCGTGTCCAAGCCGCTCATCGGCGTCACGACCTATCTGGACCAGGCCCGCTGGGGGGTGTGGGACATGCCCGCCGCCCTGCTGCCGGCGCAGTACCCCCGGCTGGTCCGGGCGAGCGGTGGCCTCGCCGCGATGGTCCCGCCGGACGAGCCGTCGGCCGCGGCGGCGATGGTGGCCCGGCTCGACGGCCTGGTGGTCGCCGGCGGCGCGGACGTCGAACCGGTGCGGTACGGGGCACGGCCCGATCCCCGCACCGGCCCGCCCGCCCGGGCCAGGGACACGTGGGAGCTGGCCCTCGTGGAGGCCGCGCTGGCCTCGGGCACCCCGGTGCTCGGGATCTGCCGAGGCATGCAGCTGCTGAACGTGGCGCTGGGCGGCACCCTGGTCCAGCACCTGGACGGCCATGTGGAGGCGGTCGGCGTGATCGGCCGCCACACGGTGAAGCCGGTCCCGGGCACGCTGTACGCCTCGCTGGTCCCGGAGCCCGCGTCGGTGCCGACCTACCACCACCAGGCCGTGGACCGCCTGGGCGAGGGCCTGGCGCCCTCGGCGTACGCGGAGGACGGCACGACCGAGGCGATCGAACTGGCCGCCCCGGCCTGGGCCCTGGGCGTCCAGTGGCACCCGGAGATGGGCGAGGACCTCCGGGTGATGCGCGGCCTGATCGCGGCAGCGGCCGGCGCCCCGCACCACGCGCCCCGCGACCTGACGACGTCGACGACCTGACGTCTCGCCCCGACGAGAAGGAAGCCCGCGCCGCCCGGCCCACCCCGCCGGGCGGCGCGGCTGACTTCCCGCCCGGCGCGCCCTACCCCGACGGCCGCGCCCTGGTCAGCGACAACAGGTCCCGCGCCGGGCCCGTCGGCCGGTGACCGGTCGGCCAGACGGCGCGGAGGTCGCGGCGGAGCAGCACGCCCTCCACCGGGATCGCGACCAGGCGGCGCGAGGTCAGCTCCTCCGCGACGGCGAGCTCGCTCAGCACGGCGGGGCCCGCGGAGCTGACCGCCGCCGCCTTCACCGCCGTGGTGGAGGCGAGTTCGAGCAGTGGCTGCGCGAGGCCGCCGTGTCCGGAGAGCGCGGAGTCGAGGACCTGCCGGGTCCCCGAGCCCCGCTCGCGCAGGATCAGCGGCGTCGCCGCCAACTCCCCCGGGTCCAGCGGCCGACGACGGCGCGCCCACGCGTGGGACGGCGCGGCGACCACGAGCAGCCGGTCCCGGGCGACGACCGCCCCCTCCAGGCCGTCCGGCACCGCGAGCCCCTCCACGAACCCCAGGTCCGCCTCGTCCGCGAGCAGCCACTCCGCGACCGCCGCAGAATTCCCCGCCATCAGCGACACGGCGGTGTCCGGCCGGTCCGCGCGCAGCGCGATCAGCCAGCCCGGCAGCAGGTACTCGGCGATCGTCATCGACGCGGCCACCCGCAGCCGTGAGTCCCGCCGTCCCCGCAGCGCCTGCGCCCCCGCGTCGAACGCCTCCGCCGCCTCCACGATCCGCCGTGCCCAGTCGGTGACGAGCGCCCCGGCGTCCGTGAGGCGCGAACCGCGCGGCGACCGGTCCACCAGGGCCACCCCGAGCTGCCGCTCCATCGAGCGGATCCGGCTGCTCGCCGCGGGCTGCGTGATCCCCACCTCGCGGGCGGCCCGGCCCAGGCTGCCGTGCCGGGCGACCGCCAGGAGCAGTTCGAGCGCGCCCAGGTCGGGGACCCGGTGGGACAGGGGTGCGGTCTCGGTCGGCTCGCTGCTCATAAAGTCAGCTTATGACGTCATAGCGTCAAGATCCCTGGCCGGGCGCGCGCCACCGCGCGAGGGTGAGGCCATGGCAACCCTCGCAGCTTCCCGTCCGGTCCCCCGCGCCAGCACCCCCGGCGCGCGGGCGGCCGCGGTCCGTCACCTCGGCCCCAACTGGTACGCCTCGGTGATGGGCACCGCCATCGTCGCCAACGCGGGAGCGGCCCTTCCCGTGGACGTGCCCGGTCTGCGCACCGCCTGCGCGGCCGTCTGGGCGCTGTCCCTCGCGATGCTCCTCGTGCTCCTCGTCGCCCGCGCCACGCACTGGATCCACCACCGCGACCAAGCCAGGGAGCACCTCCTGGACCCGGCGGTGGCGCCGTTCTACGGCTGTCTGTCGATGGCGCTTCTCGCGGTCGGCGGCGGCGCTCTGATCGTCGGCCGGGACTGGGTGGGCCTGCCCGCCGCCGTGGCGATCGACACCGTCCTGTTCACCGCCGGATCGGTCGTCGGCCTGGCCGCCGCGGTCGCGATCCCGTACCTGATGGTGGTGCACCACACGATCGAGAGCGCGTCCCCGGTGTGGCTCCTCCCGGTCGTCGCCCCGATGGTCTCCGCCGCGCTCGGCCCGCTGCTCCTGCCGCACGTGCCGGCGGGCCAGGCGCAGCAGACGCTGCTGATCGCCTGCTACGCGATGTTCGGCATCAGCCTGCTGGCCACCCTCGTGATGCTGCCGCTGGTCTTCGGCAGGCTCGTCACCGGCGGCCCGCTGCCCCTCGCGCTCACCCCCACGCTCTTCCTGGTCCTGGGCCCGCTGGGCCAGTCGACCACCGCCGCGAACAAGTTCGCCGACGTCGCGCCCGGCGTGCTGCCCGACCCGTACGCCCACGGCTTCGCCGCCTTCGCCGTCCTCTACGGCGTCCCGGTGATGGGCTTCGCCCTGCTGTGGCTGGCGCTCGCCGGGGCGATGGTGCTCCGGGCCCGCCGGCGGGGCATGGGTTTCGCGATGACCTGGTGGGCCTTCACCTTCCCGGTCGGCACCTGCGTGACCGGCGCCGAGGGGCTGGCGCACCACACGGGCCTGGCCGCCTTCCGCTGGCTCGCGATCGCGCTGTACGTCTTCCTCGTCGCGGCCTGGCTGGTGGCCGGATTCCACACCCTGCGCGGGCTGTTCAGCGGAGCGCTGCTCGCAGCTCCCGGCCGAGGACCCGTGGCGCCTCGGCCAGTGACGGCCCGTACCAGGTGAGGTGACGCCCGCTGACGAGCGCGGCGGCGGTCCCGGGGAACGCCTCGGGGCCGTCGTCGGCCGTGAAGCGGTACGGCTCGTCGGGCAGGACGACCAGGTCGGCGCCGGCGGCCCGGAGTTCGTCGAGGGGGACGCGCGGATAGCGCTCGGCGTGACCGGCGTACAGCTGCCGGACGCCGAGGCGGGCCAGCAGGTCGCCGGCGAAGGTGTCCCGGCCGAGGACCATCCAGGGCCGGCGCCAGATCGGTACGACGGCGGTCAGCGGCTCGCCCGGCGGGTCCACCGCGGCCCACGCCTCCTCCGCCTCGTCCAGCCAGCGGGGCCGCTGGGGGACGCCGCAGGCCCGGAGCGTCCGGTCCAGCTCGCGGAACGCCTGGTCGAGCCCGCGCACCTCGGTGACCAGGACCTCCGTCCCGGCGGCGCGCAGCGCGGCCAGGTCGGGGGCGCGGTTCTCCTCCTCGTTGGCGATCACCAGGTCGGGGCGGAGGGCGGTGATCGCGTCGATGTCGGGGTTCTTCGTGCCGCCGATCCGCACGAGGTCGAGGTCCGCCGGGTGGTCGCACCAGTCGGTGGCGGCGACGAGCAGACCGGGCGCGGTGACGGCGACGGCCTCGGTCAGCGAGGGGACGAGGGAGACGACGCGGGCCCGCGCGCTCACACGGCCTCCCTCATGCGTCGTCGACCTCGATGTGTTCGGCGACGGCCACGACGAGAAGGCGCGTGCCGGACTCCGTGGCGCGCCAGCGGTGCCGTACGCCTCCGGAGAGGTACAGCGTGTCGCCGCGTTCGAGCCGGTACGCCCGGCCCTCCGCCTCGACCTCGGCGGCGCCGTCGGCGACGAAGAGCAACTCGTCGTTGCGGTGCTGGAATTCGCGTCCCGCGTCCCGCTCGCCGGTGAACTCCAGGGCGTGCAGCTGCTGCCGGCCGCGGATCAGGGACCGTACCCCCTCGGGCAGGTCGGGGCGGGCCCGCTCCTCGGCGCGCACGACGTCGACCGTGCGGGCGGACTCCGCGGCGGCCAGCAGTTCGGCGGCCGTGGTCTCCAGGGCTCCGGCGACGAGCTGGAGGGACCGCGTACTGGGGCGGGCCCGCTCGTTCTCGATCTGGCTGAGGAAGGGCACCGACAGGCCGCTGCGCGACGCGACGACGGCCAGGGTGAGCTTGAGAGCCCTGCGCCGCCTCTTGACGGCCGCGCCCACGCGCAGTGATTCCTTCTCGTCCATGACGGCTCCCTCCCTCTTCCCTCGCGCCTGCGTACTGGTCGGTTACCTGAACCTTACGCAGCTTTCGGGCAGGGTTTCGCGTCGTGGCGAAAAGGGGTGGCCGCCGAACACGATCGGCGACCACCCCTGCGCGGAATGGAGTCGGAAACTCCTCGGCCCTACTGCGGGGCCAGCTTCTCCGCGAGGCCGGGGTTCTTCTCCAGCCAGCCGCGGACGGCCTCCTGCTCCTTGCCCTTGCCGGTCTCCTGGATGGCGGCTTCGAGGTCCGTGAGCTGCTTCTCGGTCAGCTCGAAGTTCTTCAGCCAGGAACCGATCTCGGGGTTGTCGGAGGTGAAGCCCTTGCGGGCGAGGGTGTGGATGCCGTCGCCCTTGCCCCAGGTGCCCTTGGGGTCCTTGAGCTTCTTCAGGTCGTAGCCGGAGTACGCCCAGTGCGGCGACCAGAGCGTGACGACGACCGGTTCCTTCTTGTCGTAGGCGCGCTTCAGCTCGGCGAGCATGCCGGGCGTGGAGCCGTCGACGACCTCGTACTCACCCTTGAGGCCGTACTCGTTCAGCACCTTGTCCTTGAGGATCCCCATCATTCCGGCGCTCGGCTCGATGCCGATGATGCGGCCCTTGAACTGGCCGCTCTTGCCCTTGAGGTCGTCGAGCGAGTCGATGCCCTTCATGTAGGACGGCACGCTCAGCTCCAGGGAGGTCGGGCCGTACCAGGAGCCGAGGTCCTCCAGCTTGTTCTGGTACTTCTCCCAGTACTGGGCGTGGGTGACCGGCAGCCAGGAGTCGGTCTGGAAGTCGATCTGTCCACCGGCGAGTCCGGTGTAGAGGGCGCCGGCCTCCAGCTGCTTGGCGTCGACCTCGTAGCCGCGCCGTTCGAGCAGTTCCTTCCAGAGGAAAGTGGAGGCGATGCCCTCGTCCCAGGGGATGTAGCCGAGGTTGATCTTCTTGCCGTGGCCGATGTCCTTGCCCCCGGCGGTCGTCGACGCCGCGCCGCCGCCGAGGAAGCCCATGCCGCCCGCGACGAGCGCGAGGATCACGACGCCGACGAGGGCGGTGACGGGCTGCGGGCGGTGGTTCCACAGCTTCGCGCCGGCGCGCGCCGCGCTCGCGGCCCGCTCCTTGGCGAGGGCCCTGCGGCCGAGGGGCGAGACCTGGCGGCCCAGCGCGCCGGTCATCCGGTCCAGGTACATGGCGAGGATGACGATGGAGATGCCGGCCTCGAAGCCGAGTCCGATGTCGACGTTGCCGATGGCCCGGTAGACGGCGCCGCCGAGCCCGCCGCCGCCGACCATGCCGGCGATGACGACCATGGAGAGGCCCAGCATGATGACCTGGTTGATTCCGGCCATGATCGTGGGCAGTGCGAGCGGCAGCTGGACGCGCAGCAGCGTGTTGCGCGGGGTGGTGCCGAACGCCTCGGCCGCCTCGACCAGCTCGCCGTCGACCTGACGGATGCCGAGCTCGGTCATCCGCACGCCCGGCGGCAGGGCGAAGACGATGGTGGCGATGATGCCGGGGACCACGCCGACGCCGAAGAAGATGATGCCGGGGATCAGGTAGACCATGGCGGGCATGGTCTGCATGAAGTCGAGGACCGGGCGCAGCACGGAGCTGACGGTCTTGGAGCGGGCCGCCCAGATGCCGAGCGGTACCGCGATCACCAGGGTGACGAGGGTCGCCACGAGCACCAGCGAGAGCGTCGCCATGGCGTCGTCCCACAGCTCGACGGAGTCGACGAGGGCGAAGCCCGCGAAGGCGAGCGCGCCGGCGGTCAGCCCGCGCAGCCACCAGGCGACGACGGCCAGGATGCCCGCGAAGAGCAGGGGCTCGGGCGCCGAGAGGACCGCGTCGATGCCGTCGTAGAGACCGGTGACGGCAGTGGTGATGGCGTCGAAGAGCCAGGAGAGCTGGGTCTGGAGCCAGTCGACGGAGCTGTCGACCCACTGGCCGAGGGGGAGCCTAGGCATGGGTGGCCACCTCCTTCTCGCCGGTGGTGCAGGCAACGGGCGGGCGCTGCTCGTCTCCGATGAAGCCGATCAGACGGGACTGCGGTACGACTCCGAGGACGGTGCCGTCGGCGTCCTTGACGGCGACCGCGTGCGGGACGCGGGCGCTGACGGCGCACAGGTCGGCGACGAGGGTGTCGGGGCCGACGGTCTCGCAGTCGCAGCCGTCCGGGCGGGGGTGCTCGGACTCGGTCATCACGGCGGAGGCCGTGAGGACGCGGGAGCGGTCGACGTCCTGGATGAAGGAGGCGACGTAGTCGTTGGCGGGGCGGACCAGGATGTCCTCGGCGCTGCCGAGCTGGACGATCCGGCCGTCGCGCATCACCGCGATGCGGTCGCCGAGGCGCATGGCCTCGTTGAGGTCGTGGGTGATGAAGACGATGGTCTTCTTCAGCCGCTTCTGCAGTTCGAGGAGCTGGTCCTGCATGTCGCGGCGGATCAGCGGGTCGAGCGCGCTGAAGGACTCGTCCATGAGCAGCAGGTCGGCGTCGGTCGCGAGCGCGCGGGCGAGGCCGACACGCTGCTGCATTCCGCCGGAGAGCTCGTCCGGCCAGGACTTCTCCCAGCCGGCGAGGCCGCACAGCTCCAGGGCCTCGGCGGCCCTGGTCTCGCGCTCGGCGCGCGGGACGCCCTGGACCTCCAGGCCGTACGCGGCGTTCTCGAGCACGCTGCGGTGCGGGAAGAGGGCGAAGTGCTGGAAGACCATGCTGATCTTGGTGGACCGTACCGTGCGCAGGTCGCGGGGGCTGAGCGCGGTGAGGTCCTTGCCGTCGTAGAGCACGCGGCCCGCGGTGGGCTCCAGGAGCCCGTTGAGCATCCGCAGCAGGGTGGACTTGCCGGATCCTGACAGACCCATCACGACGAAGATCTGGCCGGGCTCGACGACGAAGGACGCGTCGATCACGGCCGCGGTCGTGCCGTCGGCGCGCAGTTCGTCGCGGTCGGCACCTCCGCTGAGCTTCTTGACGGCTTCGTCGGGTCGTCTGCCGAACACCTTGTACAGGTGATCGGCCTGGAGCCTGGACACATACACCTCACGCGTTGGAACGAGAACGGCCTTCCACCCCCGCAGGCGGGCCGTGGAGCGGGGCGGGTTCGGCCCGCGACTCCCGTGTCGTCCGGCGATCCACTGCTGGATCCCCGGACCGGGTCCGCTCCGGGCCCGCGCCTGCCCTGGGCTCCACGGGGCAAACGCGAAGGTGACGGGCGTCACGCACGGCGTCGGGAACCGGTCGTGCCGTCGCTCGGCGCCGCTGTCGGTGGGGTGCGGCATGATCGGGGTGTGACGCGACTGATGCTCCTCGACACCGCCTCTCTCTACTTCCGCGCGTACTTCGGTGTGCCGGACTCGGTCCGGGCCCCCGACGGGACGCCGGTCAACGCCGTGCGCGGCCTCCTCGACTTCATCACCCGGCTCGTCCAGGACCACCACCCCGACGACCTCGTCGCCTGCATGGACGCCGACTGGCGGCCCCAGTGGCGGGTGGACCTGATCCCCTCCTACAAGGCCCACCGGGTCGCCGTGGAGACCGAGACCGGGCCCGACGAGGAGGAGGTGCCCGACACGCTCGCCCCGCAGGTGCCGGTGATCGAGGCCGTCCTGGACGCCCTCGGCATCGCCCGGGTGGGGGTGGCGGGGTACGAGGCGGACGACGTCATCGGGACGCTGGCCGGCCGGGCGAAGGGGCCGGTGGACATCGTCACGGGCGACCGGGACCTCTTCCAGCTGGTGGACGACGAGCGCGGCGTGCGGGTGCTGTACCCGCGCAAGGGCGTCGGGGACTGCGATCTGGTCGACGGGGACATGATCCTCACGAAGTACGGGGTGCGGGCCGACCAGTACGCCGACTTCGCGGCGCTGCGCGGTGACACCAGCGACGGGCTGCCCGGGGTGAAGGGCATCGGCGAGAAGACGGCCGCGCAGCTGATCACGGAGTACGGCGATCTGGCGGGGGTGCGCGCGGCGGCCGTGGACCGCACGTCGAAGCTGACCCCGGCCAAGCGGCGCGGGATCGTGGAGGCGGCGGCCTATCTGGACGTGGCCCCGAAGGTCGTCGAGGTCGCCGGGGACGTGCCGCTGCCGGACTTCGACCCGGCGCTGCCGAGCGAGCCGCGGGACCCGGAGGTGCTGGCGGCGCTGGTGGCGCGGTGGGGTCTGGGCGGGGCGGTCGGCAGGCTGCTGCCGGTGCTGGCACGCTGAGGCGTTCCTGCCCGCGGCCGCCGCCGGGATGCTAGCTTAGGTTTACCTAAGTTCGCAGAGTCAGGGGAGACCGTCGTGGCAGAACAGCCGGCGCGCAAGGCACCAAGGGCCCACGAGGCACAGGTGTTGCACACGGAGCGGATCACCCCGCACATGGTGCGGGTGGTGCTCGGCGGAAGCGGCCTCGACGCGTTCGAGCTGGGCGAGCACACCGATCACTACGTGAAGCTGCTGTTCGCGCCGGAGGGCGTGAGCTATCCGGAGCCGTTCGACATGGAGCGGATCCGCGCCGAGTTCCCGCGCGAGCAGTGGCCCACCACGCGGACGTACACGGTACGGAGCTGGGACCCGGTCCAGCGCGAGCTGACCGTCGACTTCGTGGTCCACGGCGACGAGGGCCTGGCGGGCCCGTGGGCGGCACGGGCGCGGGCGGGCGAGACCATGCGCCTCCTGGGCCCCGGCGGCGGCTACGCGCCGGACCCGGCGGCGGACTGGCACCTGCTGGTGGGTGACGAGAGCGCGCTGCCGGCCGTCGCGGTGGCCCTGGAGCGGATGCCCGAGGGTTCGACGGTCCACGCCTTCCTGGAGGTCGCGGACGCGACGGAGGAGCAGAAGTTCGCGACGGCCGCGGGCGTCGAGGTGACGTGGCTCCACCGGGGCGCCCGGCCGACGGGCGAGGCCCTGCTGGAGGCGGTGAAGGGCCTGGAGTTCCCGGCGGGCGACGTGCATGC
Source organism: Streptomyces sp. NPDC047971 (assembly GCF_040653355.1). NCBI lineage: Bacteria > Bacillati > Actinomycetota > Actinomycetes > Kitasatosporales > Streptomycetaceae > Streptomyces > Streptomyces sp. NPDC047971. The sequence continues at coordinate 62,509 of NZ_JBEZNW010000022.1, forward strand.
GTTCGTCCACGGCGAGGCCGGCTTCGTGAAGGAGCTCCGCCGCCACCTCCGCCTGGAGCGCGAGGTGCCCCGCGAGCGCCTGTCGATCTCGGGCTACTGGCGCCTGGGCAAGACGGACGAGGCATGGCGCGCGATCAAGCGCGACTGGAACGACCAGGTGGAACGCGAACAGGAGAGCTGAGCACCGGGGGCGGGACCCAGGTCCCGCCCCCGGGGTGGGGGCGAGGGCCGGGGCCGACCCCCGGGTAGGGGCGAGGGCCGGGGCCGACCCCCGGGTAGGGGCGAGGGCCGGGGCCGACCCCAGAGTGGGGCGAGGGCCAGGGCCCGGCCCCAGAGTGGGGCGAGGCCCGGGCCCGGCCCCCACCTCCGGCCGAGCCCCTCCGCGAGGGGATCGGCTACTCCTCGAAGCCGAAGACCCGCCCGGACGCGTCGACGTGCGCGAGCCGGCGCATCGCGCCGAACACCGCGTCCCCCAGCACCGTCCCCACCACCACGCTCTCCACCAGGTCCTCCCGCTCCACGTTGCGCGCCACGTACTCCAGGTCCGCTCGCGCCACCCGCTCCGCCGCCTCCGCGTACGCGTCGAGCACCTCCCCGAAGTCCGCGTGCCCCAGCGTGTCCAGCGCCGCCAGGGCCGTCGCGAGCGCGTCCGCCGCCGGATTGCCCGCATGCACGCGCCAGCCGCGCCGCGCGATCAGCTCCGCCACGCTCTTCCGGGCGTCGACGACGCCCTCCCCCGGCTCGTCCGTGTAGCGCGGCACCACCCGGTCCGCGGCCGCGCCGAGCAGCTTGTGCACCGAGCGGTCCGGGTCCTCGACCGCCGCGATCACCTCACGGATCCCCGCGACCGAGAGCCCCCCGACGTCCAGCAGCGCGCGGATCAGCCGCAGGCGCCGCTCGTGACCCTCGTCGTACGTCGCCTGGTTCGGGCTCGTCAACTGCCCGGCCGGCAACAGCCCTTCCCGTACGTAGTACTTGATCGTCGGCACCGACACCCCGGTCCTACGGCTCAACTCTCCGATGCGCACTCCGCGTTCACCTTCCCGATCCGGCCCCGGCCTTGCCAGCCGATCCCCCCATCATAGATAGTGGCGCTATCAGATAGCGGTAAGTGCCACTATCTATATCTCACGGGGGTACCCATGTCCTCTCCTCTTCCGCGGGTCCGCGACCTGCACCGCCCGCTCGTCTGGTTCTCCGCCTCGATGGCGTTACTCGCGCTGGTCTCGGCCGGCGGACTGGTCCTCGACGAGCGGATCCTGGTCGGCGTCCCGATCTGGACGAAGCCGTTCAAGTTCGCGGTCTCGTTCGTCGCGTACTGCATGACGCTCGCGTGGATGCTCACCCTGCTGCCCCGCGCCCGTCGCGTCGGCTGGTGGGCGGGCACCGTCCTGGCCGCGGCCTGCGCTGTCGAGATGGCGCTGATCACGACCCAGGTGATCCGCGGCAGGCAGAGCCACTTCAACAACGAGACCGCCTTCGACGCCGCCGTGTTCCGGGCGATGGGCCTCACGGTCGTCGTCCTGTGGCTGGCCGCCCTGGTCATCGCCGTCCTGCTGCTGCGCGCCCGCATCCTGGACCGCGCCACCGCCTGGGCCGTACGGCTCGGCTCACTGATCGCCCTCGCGGGAGCCGCGATCGGCTTCCTGATGGCGCAGCCGACCCCCGAGCAGCTGGCGGCCGGGGACGACGCGGCGATCATCGGCGCGCACAGCGTCGGCGTCCCGGACGGCGGCCCCTCGATGCCCGTGACCGGCTGGGCCACGACCGGCGGGGATCTGCGCGTCGCCCATTTCTTCGGGATGCACGCCCTGCAGGTGATCCCGCTCCTGCTGCTCGCCCTGGTGGCGCTCGCGCCGCGGATCGCCCGGCTGCGTGACGAGCGGGTGCGGCTGCGGCTGACGCTGGTCGTGTCGGGGACGTACGCGGCGGCGTTCGCCCTCGTCACCTGGCAGGCGCTGCGCGGTCAGGCGCTGCTGGATCCCGACGGCACGACGCTCGCCGCGGCCGGCGCGCTCGCGCTCGTCGGCACGGCGGCGACATGGGCGGCCCTGCGCGCCCCGGCCCGCGTCGACACCGATGCCACCGCCAAGGAGTTCACCTCATGACCGGCTTCCTCTTCGAGCTCTCCTTCTTCCTCGCGGCGCCGGTCTGGCTACTGATGATCTTCGCGCCGGGTCGGCGGGTCACGGAGCGGCTCGCGGCATCACCGCTCACGGTCGTCCCCGTCCTCGCCGTCCATCTCGCCCTGGCACTCCCGGTCCTCCCGGAACTGTGGACCGCCGTCAGCAACCCCGATCTCGACACCTTCCGGGACCTCACCGCACTGGCGAACGGAGCCGGAGCGGTCTGGGCGCAGGTCATCGCCTGGGACCTGCTGCTCGGCCAGTGGATGTACCGGGAGGCACGCCGGCTGGGTCTCTCGCCCCTGCTGATGGGCCCGTTGCTGATCCTGACGATCCTGCTGTCCCCCTTCGGGCTGCTGGTCTTCCTCGCCGTCCGCGCGACGAGGAAGCCGGTTCCCGTACCCGCGTGAGGAGTTCGGCCCCACCCGGACACGGCGGCGTGACGCGGCCGAAACAGCCCGTCCCTAATTTCTGTCACCCGACAGGTATCTGCGACGTGACAGGGGCTGCCATGACCGCCACCGCGCCCGGTGGAACCAGCGAGGTGCGTACCGTTCCGTCCGGCGCCGGAGAGCTGGCGGGCTTCGGCTACCAGCAGGAGCTCCGCCGCCGGATGGGCCGGTACGCGTCCTTCGCCGCGGGATTCTCGTTCATCTCGGTGCTGACGACCGTGTTCCAGTTCTTCGCGCTCGGCTACTCCTTCGGAGGTCCGGCCTTCTTCTGGACCTGGCCGGCCGTGCTCGCCGGCCAGCTCCTCGTCGCCGCCTGCTTCGCCGAACTCGCCGCCCGCTACCCGATCGCGGGCGCCGTCTACCAGTGGTCGACCAGGCTCAGCGGCCCCGCGTTCGGCTGGTACGCGGGGTGGATCATGGTCATCGGCCGGGTCGTGGTCGTGGGGGCGGCGGCCCTGGCGCTCCAGGCCGTGCTGCCGGCGATCTGGCCCGGCTTCCAGCTCGTGGGCGACGACCCGTCCCCGGTCTCGGCGAGCGGCGCGGCCAACGCGGCGCTACTCGGCCTCGCCCTGCTCACGCTGACCACCGTCGTCAACGTGCTCGACAACCGGGTCCTGACCGTGGTCAACACCATCGGCGTCACGGCCGAGATCATCGGCGTCGGCCTGATCGTCACCCTGCTCCTCACCCACGCCGAACGGGAGCCGTCGATCGTGCTCGACACGGGCGGCGCGGGGGCGGGGGCGCTGCTCGTGGGCGCGTTCACGGCGGCGTACGTCCTCATCGGCTTCGAGAGCGCCAGCGAGATGAGCGAGGAGACGATCGACCCCAAGCGGACCGCGCCCCGCACGACCTTCTCGGCCCTGACGACCTCGGGCGTCTGCGGCGGTCTGCTCCTGCTCGGCGGCCTGCTCGCCGCCCCGAGCCTCGTCGACGGCCGACTGGGCACGGAAGGACTCTCCTACGTCCTCACCAGCACGCTCGGGGACGGCATGGGCAAGATCCTGCTGGCGGACGTGGTGGTCGCGATCTGCGCGGCGACCCTGGCGATCCAGACCTCGGCGACCCGGATGCTCTACTCGATGGCCCGCGACCGGCAACTCCCCTGCTCGGCCGCCCTGTCGAAGGTCCCGCGCCGCACGGGCATGCCGGCGACGGCCGCGGTGGTCGTCGGCGTCCTCGCCGCACTGCTGCTGCTCCTCAACTTCCTCTCCCCCGAGGCGCTCCTGGCCATCGGCACCACCTGCATCGTGATGGTCTACCTGGCGTACGCGATGGTCACCGGCCCGATGCTCCTGCGCCGCCTCCGAGGCGACTGGCCCCCTCCGCCCACCACGGACGAGACGGGCCGTCCGGCCTTCTCCCTGGGCCGCTGGGGCCTCCCCGTGAACGCCCTGGCCCTGGCCTACGGCCTCTTCATGACCGTCAACCTGGCCTGGCCCCGCGCCGAGGTCTACGACCCGACGGGCGGTCACTGGTACTTCCAGTGGTTCTCCCTCCTCTTCGTGGGCGCGACGGTGGCCCTGGGGGCGGCGTACCGCCTGGTGCGGCGCCGCCTGGGCTGACGCCATGCCCGCCACCACCACACGTGCCGTCGGTGCCGTCCTCGGCTCCGCCGTGGGGGACGCCCTGGGCGCGCCCTTCGAGTTCGGGTCGCCGGGCGTCTTCCGGGGCCGGTTCCCGGACGGCGTGGGCGAGATGTGCGGGGGCGGCGGCTGGGACCCGGGCGAGGCCACCGACGACACGCAGATGGCCGTCCTCGTCGGGGAGTCCCTCCTCGACCGGGACGGTCTCGACCTGCCGGACGTCTTCGACCGCTTCCGGCACTGGGCGGCGTCGGGGCCGAAGGACATCGGCCTGCAGACCGAGGACGTCCTCACCACCGGCTATCCCTGGGACATGGCCGCCGCACTCCACTTCCAGCTCAACAGGCGTGCCGCGGGCAACGGTTCGCTGATGCGGGCCTCCACCTCCGCCGTGTACTTCGCCCCGGCGGGCCGCGAGGCCACGATGAACGCGGCCCGCCGCATCGCGGCCCTCACCCACGGCGACGCCGCCGCGTGAGAGGGTACGGCGATCCTGCACGAGCTCGTCCGTGTCGCCCTCCTCGGCGAGGACCCACTCCCCGCCGTGCCCGCGGCGCTCGCCGCCGTGGCACCCGCCCACCGCGAGCGCTGGGCGACCGTCCTGGCCCCGGACTGGCATCCGGACGACGCGACCGAGTTCAACGGGGCGGTGTGGCCCTGCCTGGGCTCCGCGGTCTGGGCCCTGCGGACCACGGACTGTTTCGAGGAGTCGATGGCGGCGGCGATCGACCTGGGCGGCGACACGGACACGGTGGCCGCGGTCACCGGCATGCTGTCGGGCGCGGTCCACGGCCCGGACGCCATCCCCGCGCGCTGGACGGCCCCGTTGCACGTGCCCCTCCCGGGCCAGGGCCGCGTCCTGCGCGCCCACGATCTCGTCACCCTGGCGACGGCCCTCGCCGCCTGAACACGCCACCCCGCGGCCACGGGCTGAACTCCCGCGAGGGCCCCGTGCGACGGAGCCGTGCCATACGGAGGACTCGGGGGCCGTGTCAGACGCCGACGATCCTCAGTGCCGCGTCCGCCACCGCCGACGGGAAGCCCTCACCCGCGCGCCCCACGAGGATCACGCCCTCGATCAGCCCGAAGACCAGGTCCGTCCGGACCTCCAGCTCCTCCTTGTCGAGACCCGCCCCCACCCGCGTCGCCGCCACCAGCTGCCCGTACGCGTCCTTCAGGTCCTCCCGCACCCGGTGGAACCCCGCGAACCGCTCCGAGCTCCGCACCTCCGGCAGGACGTACAGCACGCCCAGGTTGTGCGGGCCCCCGCAGAGCAGCTCCACGTCCGAGCGGCACAGCTCCCACAACCGCTCCTCGGCCGGCCGCGCGTCGTCCGCGAGCAGCGACCGCGCCACGGCCAGCGACGGCGTGACCGTGGACTCCAGGAGTTCGGCGAGCAGATCCTCCTTGCCGCCGACGTAGTGGTACATCGTGGCCTGCCGCATTCCGGCCCGCTCCGCGACCGCCCGCGTCGTCGTCGCCGCATACCCCTTGGTCGTGAACAACTCGGCTGCCGCGAGCAGGAGTTCTTCCCGTGGCGACAGTCCGCTGTCCGGCCGCTGCGCGGCCCTCGGCCGCCCGACCCTCCTGCCGCTCGTGCTGCTCATACGTCGATCCTCGCACAGCCCCACAGCGCATCCCCGGCCCCGAATCCGCTCCGACGGCGGTGAGCACTCGGTAACTCCCGCGCAACCGACGGGCAATGCCCCCGACCCTCCCCCGCCCTAATTTCTGTCACCTGACAGAAATGGAGGCCGACCCCATGGGAACCGGAACCGACACCCCCCACGGCGCCCGCGCCCACGCCCGCGCCCAGCACGGCACCCGTACCGCGACCATGCCCGTCGTCCCCGCCACCGACTGGCCGGACCCGCCCTGCGCCGCCGGCCACCTCGTCTGGGCCGAGACCGTCGCGGGCGGCGGCTACACCCACAGGCCGGTCGCCCGCGGCACCGAGATCCGCCTCACCGACCTCCAGGGCGACGCCTGCGCCCACCTGCTGCTCCACTCCCAGGCCCGCCCCTGGGAACGCCTCAACGTCGCCGACACCGTCAAAGTCCAGTGGAACGCCTACCTCCGCACCGGCCGGCTGCTCCTCTCCGACCAGGGCCGCGTCCTCGCCACCCTCGTCGCCGACACCACCGACGGCCGCCACGACACCCTCTGCGGCACCTCCACCCTCGTACGGAACACCCGACGGTACGGAGACGGAGCCGCACACTCCGCCACCCCCGCCGGCCGTGAACTCCTCACCCTCGCCGCCCTCAAGAACGGCCTCGACGCCCGCGACCTCCCGCCCTCCCTCTCCTTCTTCCAGGGCGTGGAGGTCCGCTCCGGCGACCACGGCGACGGCGACGGCGACGGCACCCTCCACTTCACCGGCTCCGCCGGCCCCGGCGGCTCCGTCACCCTGCGCGCCGAGCAGGACCTGACCGTCCTCATCGCCAACGTCCCCCACCCCCTCGACCCACGCCCCGCCTACACCAGCACCCCCCTGGAAGTCCTGGCCTGGCGAGCCGCACCGACCCGGCCGGGCGACCCCCTCTGGGACGCCACACCAGAAGGCCACCGCGCCTTCCTCAACACCGCAGAACTCCTCGCCGCGAAGGACCCGTCATGACCGTCGTCCCCGCCCGCGCCGCCTGGTCGGCCACCGTCCGCGCCGGCCAGTACCTCACCCTCACCGACCTCCACGGCAACCAGGCCGTCGACTTCCTCGTCTACGACGCCCACGACACCGCCGTCCGGTACAGCGCTCCCGACACCCTCCAGGCCGCGAACGGGATCTTCCTCACCACCGGCAGCGTGCTCATGTCGAACGAACACACCCCGCTGATGACCGTCGTCGACGACACCTGCGGCCGCCACGACACCCTCGGCGGCGCCTGCTCCAAGGAGTCCAACACCCTCCGCTACGGCCACCACACCTGGTCCCAGCACGCCTGCGTCGACAACTTCCTCGCCGAGGGCGCCCGCCACGGCCTCACCAAACGCGACCTCGTCTCGAACATCAACTGGTACATGAACGTCCCCGTCGAGAAGGACGGCACCCTCGGCATCGTCGACGGCCTCTCCGCCCCCGGCCTCAAGGTCGTCCTGCGCGCCGAGACCGACGTCCTCGTCCTCGTCTCCAACTGCCCCCAGATCAACAACCCCTGCAACGGCTTCGAGCCGACCCCCGTCGACCTCACCATCACGGACGGAACCGCCGCATGACCGCCACCGGCTTCGACACCCTCCTCGTCGCCAACCGCGGCGAGATCGCCGTCCGGATCATCAGGACCGCCCGCCGCCTGGGGCTGCGCACCGTCGCCGTCTTCTCCGACCCCGACCGCTCCGCTCCCCACGTCCGGCTCGCCGACGAAGCCGTACGACTCGGCCCGGCGCCCGCCAAGGAGTCGTACCTCGACCCCGACCTCGTGCTGCGCGCCGCGAAGGACACCGGCGCCGGCGCCATCCACCCCGGCTACGGATTCCTCTCCGAGGACGCCGACTTCGCCCGGCGCTGCGCCGCCGCCGGCATCGTCTTCGTCGGCCCCACCCCCGACCAGCTCGAACTCTTCGGCGCCAAGCACACCGCCCGCGCCGCCGCCGAGGCCGCCGGGGTCCCGCTCGCCCCCGGCACCGGCCTCCTGCCCGACCTCCCCGCCGCCCTCGCCGCGGCCGGGACCATCGGCTACCCCGTGATGCTCAAGGCGACCGGAGGCGGCGGCGGCATCGGCATGCGCGCCGTCCACGGACCCCAGGACCTCGCCGACGCCTGGGACCAGGTCCAGCGCGTCGCCACAGCCTCCTTCGCCTCCGCCGGCGTCTTCCTGGAACGCCTCGTCGAACACGCCCGGCACGTGGAGGTCCAGGTGTTCGGCGACGGACACGGCCGGGTCGTCACCCTCGGCGACCGGGACTGCTCCCTCCAGCGCCGCAACCAGAAGGTCGTCGAGGAGGCCCCGGCCCCCGGACTCCCGGACCACGTCCGCGCACGCCTCGCCACCTCCGCCCGCGAACTCTGCGCCTCCGTCGGCTACCGCTCCGCCGGCACCGTCGAGTTCGTCTACGACGCGGCCCGCGAGGAGGCGTACTTCCTGGAGGTCAACACCCGCCTCCAGGTCGAGCACCCGGTGACCGAGGAGATCTACGGCGTCGACCTCGTCGCGTGGATGCTCCGCCTCGCCCAGGGCGACACGTCCGTCGTCGAGGAACCCGGCACCCCCCGCGGCCACGCCGTCGAGGCACGCGTCTACGCCGAGGACCCGGCCCGCGACCACCGCCCCAGCGCCGGACGCCTCACCCGCGTCACGTTCCCGGCCGGCGTCCGGGTCGACGGATGGATCGAGACGGGTACGGAGGTGACCACGGCGTACGACCCCATGCTCGCCAAGATCGTGGCACACGGCCCCGACCGCGCCGAGGCGCTGCGGCGGCTCGACGCGGCGGTGGCGGCGACCCGGGTCGACGGCATCGAGACCAACCTCGGGCTGGTCAGAGCCGCTCTGGCGGACACACGCTTCCTCGACGCGACCCACTCCACCGCGGCCCTCGCCGGTGTCACCGACCCGACCCCCCGGATCGAGGTCGTCTCCCCCGGCACCCTCACCACCGTCCAGGACTGGCCGGGCCGGACCGGCCACTGGCAGGTCGGCGTCCCCCCGTCGGGCCCCATGGACGACCGCTCCTTCCGCCTCGGCAATCTGGCCCTCGGCAACCCCGAAGGCGCGCCGGGCCTCGAATGCACCCTGCGAGGACCGTCGTTGCGGTTCACCCACGCCACGACGGTCTGCGTCACCGGCGCGCCCGCCGCCGTCACCGTCGACGGCACGCCGGTCCCGCTGTGGGAGCCGTTCACCGTCCCGGCGGGCGGCACACTGACGGTCGACGCGCCGGAAGGAGCGGGCCTGCGGACCTACGTGCTCGTGGCGGGCGGCCTCGACGTGCCCGACTTCCTCGGCAGCGCGTCCACCTTCACCCTCGGCGGCTTCGGCGGCCACGGCGGCCGCGCACTACGCCCCGGGGACGTGCTCCACGACGACCGTGCGCGACACCCCGACGATCCGCTCCATAACAGCCGCGCACTGTGCCCGGGGGGTGCGCTCCCCGACGACCGAACGGTCATGGAAGCGGCGGCCGGCACCGGCGCGTACGCCGACGCCACGGCGCCGGCGCCCGGGGACGGCGGCCCCACCCTGACAGAGGCGGCGTCCGGCGTACGAACCGGTCGTGGGACGAGGACGATCCCGAGCACGTCCCCGACGCACCGCCCGGGTGCCGATGCCACGCTCGCCAGGGCCATGGCGCCCGTCCCCCCGGCCGACCGCCCCGCCATCGGCACCACCTGGCACATCGGCGTGGCCGAAGGGCCGCACGCCGCACCGGAGTTCTTCACCGAGGACGACATCCGCGACTTCTACGCGGCCGACTGGTCGGTCCACTTCAACTCGGCGCGCACCGGCGTACGGCTCGTGGGCCCCAAGCCGCGCTGGGCGCGGCAGGACGGCGGCGAGGCCGGCCTGCACCCCTCCAACATCCACGACACGCCGTACTCGGTGGGCGCGGTCGACTACACCGGCGACATGCCGGTCGTCCTCGGCCCCGACGGGCCGTCGCTGGGCGGATTCGTCTGCCCGGCCACGGTCGTCCGCGCCGAACGCTGGAAGCTCGGCCAGCTGCGCCCCGGGGACACCGTGCGCTTCGCACCGGTGGCGGTCGGAGCGGACGGAACGCCCGTCCCCCGGCCGGAGATCGTGGACGGCGGGATCCTCGCGCGGCGCGGCGATGTCACCTACCGGCGCAGCGGCGACGACAATCTGTTGGTGGAGTTCGGCCCGATGCAGCTGGATCTGGCGCTGCGGATGCGGGTGCACGCGCTGATGGAGGCGGTGGACCGGGCTCGTCTCCCCGGCGTCACGGACCTCACCCCGGGCATCCGCTCCCTCCAGATCCAGATCGACCCGAGCGTCCTCGCACAGTCCGAACTGCTCGCCGCGGTGGGCGAGATCGAGGCGTCGCTGCCCCCGACGGAGGAGCTCACCGTGCCGTCGCGGACGGTCCATCTGCCGCTGTCGTGGGACGACCCCGCGACACGGGAGGCGATCGCCCGCTACATGGCGGGGGTACGCGACGACGCCCCGTGGTGCCCGTGGAACATCGAGTTCATCCGGCGCGTCAACGGCCTGGACTCCGTCGACGACGTCCACCGGACGGTCTTCGACGCCGAGTACCTGGTGCTGGGACTCGGTGACGTCTATCTGGGCGCGCCCGTCGCGACCCCGCTGGATCCACGGCACCGACTGGTGACGACCAAGTACAACCCGGCCCGGACCTGGACGGCGGAGAACTCGGTCGGCATCGGGGGCGCCTACCTCTGCGTGTACGGCATGGAGGGGCCGGGCGGCTACCAGTTCGTCGGCCGGACCACCCAGGTCTGGTCGGGCTGGCAGCAACGCGGCGCCTTCGAGCCGGGACGGCCGTGGCTGCTGCGCTTCTTCGACCGGATCCGGTGGTACCCCGTCGGGGCGGACGAACTCCTCGACCTGCGGGCCGACATGGCGGCCGGCCGGTTCGCCCCGCGCATCGAGGAGGGCACCTTCTCCCTGGCCGAGTACCGTCGCTTCCTCGACGAGCAAGCCGACTCCATCGCCGACTTCCGCGCCCGTCAGGCTGCCGCGTTCGGCGCGGAACGCGACGCCTGGGAGGCGGCGGGCGAGTTCGCCCGCGCCGACGCCGTCGGCGGCCCGCCCGCCGACCCCGCGGTGGTGACCGTGCCCGCGGGCTGCGAGCTGATCGAGGCCGAGTTCACCGCCTCGGTCTGGCAGCTGAACGTCGCCGAGGGCGACCGCGTCACCGCCGGCCAGCCGCTCCTCACCCTGGAGGCCATGAAGATGGAGTCCCGCGTGCCCTCTCCCCGCGCGGCAACGATCACCCAGGTCCTCACCCGCCCCGGCGCCCAGGTGGAGGCGGGCACCCCGCTCCTGATCCTCACGCCGCATCCCGGCTGACCCCACGGCCCTCGCCTCCTCCGGGGGCCCCTCCCCCCTCCCCCTCCCCACCCCGTGCCCCCTTCCCCACCCCCAAGGAGTCCCATGGCCGACAACGCCCTGGCCCGGTCGCGGGCCGCCTACGACCGCATCGAGGCCGTCGACCGGCCCGAGATCTGGATCGACCTGCGGCCCCGTGCCGAGGTCGAGGCCGAGGCCCGGTCGCTCGATGCCCGGGTCGCCGCCGGTGAGCGGCTTCCCCTGGCCGGGTGGACCCTCGCCGTCAAGGGCAACATCGACGTGGCCGGCCTTCCCACGACGGCCGCCTGCCCCTCGTACGCCTACCTCCCCGAGCGCGACGCTCCGGCCGTCGCCGCGCTCAGGGCGGCAGGGGCGGTCGTCCTGGGTACGACCAACCTCGACCAGTTCGCCACCGGCCTCGTGGGCACCCGCTCTCCCTACGGCGCCGTCCGCCACGCCCACTCCCCCGAGCGGGTGAGCGGCGGCTCCAGCTCGGGCTCGGCCGTCGCCGTCGCTCTCGGCATCGCCGACCTCGCCCTCGGTACGGACACCGCGGGCTCGGGTCGCGTGCCCGCCGCGTTCAACGGAATCGTCGGGCTCAAGCCCACCCCGGGCCTGGTCTCCACCGACGGCGTGGTGCCGGCCTGCGCGAGCCTGGACTGCGTCAGCGTCTTCGCCCGTACGCTCGCCGAGGCCGAGACCGCGCTCGGGTATCTCGCCGCGCGGTCGGCGGACCCTCCTGGGGGCCCGCGCCGGCCGGGCCCGCCGCGGATCGCCGTCGCGGATCCCGCCGCCCTCGGTGACCTCGACGACGGCTGGCGGGCCGCCTACTCCCGGGCCGTCGACCGTCTCGCCGCCTCCGGTGCCGAGCTCACCACGATCGACATCAGTCCCTTCCTGCGGGCCGCCGCGCTCCTGTACGACGGGGCCTTCGTCGCCGAGCGGTACACCGCCGTCGGTGCCTTCGTCGACGAACATCTCGCCAAGCAGTCCCCCGATCTGGATCCCACCGTCGCGGGGATCATCTCCCGGGCGGGTGAGATCCCCGCCCACCGTCTCTTCTCGGACCGTGCCCGTCTCGCCCGGCTGTCCGCACGCGCCGAGTCCGCCCTCGGCGACACCGACGCGCTGGTCCTGCCGGTGACCCCCGGACACCCCACGCTCGCCGAGGTCGCGGCCGACCCCTTGGGTGCCAACGCCCGCCTCGGAAGGTTCACCAACTCGACCAACCTGTTCGGCCAATGCGCTCTCGCCGTGCCCGCGGGCACGGTCGGCGGCCTGCCGTTCGGTGTGATGCTGATCGGACGGCCCCACACCGAGCACCGGCTGCTCTCGATCGCCCGGCGTCTCACCCCCTCCATCGAACTCGCCGTCGTCGGAGCCCATCTGACGGGCCAGCCGCTCAACCCCCAACTCCTGGCGCTCGGCGGCCGATTCGTCCGCACCACGACCACCGCCCCTGTCTACCGCCTGTACGCTCTGGACACCTCGCCTCCCAAACCGGGTCTGGTCCGCACGTCCGGCGCCGACGGCGCCGCCGTCGAGGCCGAGGTGTGGGAGCTGCCGGCCGAGGGCCTGGGCGCCCTGGTGGCTTCCCTCCCGCGGCCGATGGCGATCGGCCGTGTGGAGCTGTCCGACGGTTCGGCCCCCGGCTTCCTGTGCGAGCCGGCGGCCGTCGAGGGTGCCGAGGACATCACCTCGTACGGCGGCTGGCGCGCCTACCGGTCCGCGGGCCCGGGCCGCTAGTCGCTTACGGGCCGCTGTTCCGGGTCGGCGCGCCCCGGAGCGGCGGGCCGCGTCGCCTCAGCCGGCGGGCAGCAGCCTGGACGCGGCGGTGGGCAGTTTGTTCCACCAGTGGCCGTAGCGGCGATATACCTCCGGTTCGCGGTCGGAGAGGAGGGCCGCCAGCGAGCGGGCCTCCTCCGCCAGCTCCTCCCAGACCCGGTCCGGCAGGCCGTGGAACGCGGTCGCCTCGATCCCTCCTGGGACCGGGCGCCACACCCCGGCGACGTGGCCGTCGACCAGCAGGGTCGGCAGCACGTCCCCGTTTCTGCGGATCACCTCCGTGCGGTACTCGTGCGGGATGACCCGCCCACGGTCGGCGTAGGCCAGCAGCGTGCTGTCCCACATGGCCATCAGCCGTGGCGGCGCGGCCGTGTCCTCGTCCGGGCGCGCCCCGCCCGGGACGTCGAACAGTTCCTCGCCGTCCGGCCCTTCGTACCGGTCGAGCTCGTCGATGAGCACTCCCAGCGCCTTCCTGACCCTGGCCCGCTGGACCAGCCCGAACTGCGCGATGTCCGCCACCGACGCGGGCCCGAACCCTTCGAGATAGCGCAGGACCATGGTCCGTAGGGCCGCGTCCGATGCCTCCGGCCCCGGCGGCGCCGGCGGGTCGGGCGGGGCGATGTAGGCGGGGCGCTCCCCGAACGACCACGGCGCGGCCGTGGGCGCGTGGAGCAGCGGTGTGTAGTGCCGCAGCCCCCACCAGGCGCCGGATTTGGGTGCGGTGCCCACCCTTTGCTCCAGCCATGCCTCGTACTCCGCGTTGCCCCGGGGCCGGTCGGCGAAGGCCAGCAGTTCGGGAACGAGCACGTCGGCGTCCGCCGGGGTCAGGCCCGATGCCGTGAACCGGTCGCCGAGCCTGCCTGACCTCAGCAGCGGATGGACCGCCTCCCGGAAGGGCCGGTAGTCGTCGATGTGCACGGCGTGCAGGGTGATCCGCATCAGTGTCGCCTTGACGACGGTCCCGTCGGCGAAGGCGGCGTCGAGGTCGGTCGGATCGAAGGCGGCGGTCCTGTTCCAGAGGGCGAGGTAGGGCGAGGCGGGCTGTTGGGCCTGGAGCGCGACCACTCGCCGTACGGCTTCGGCCGCGCCGAGCTTCTCGCGTCGGAGCAGCAACTGCCGTGCGAGTGTTGAGCGGTTGAGTTCCCTCGCCGTGATCTTCATGCCGGAATCATTCCTCAGTCGCGTGTGCGGACCGTGGCGAGGACCTCGCGGTCGGGCTGGAGGGTCAGGCTGGGTACGGGGCGTATCTCCTCGGGGTCGAGGTCGAGGTGGAACCGTCGGGCGAGGACGGCGAGGACGAGTACGGCCTCGACCATGGCGAACCGTGTTCCGAGGCAGACGCGGGGGCCTCCGCCGAACGGGAACCAGGCGTATTCGGGTATGTGCTCGGCTTCCGCGCCCTCGGCCGTGTCCCAGCGTTCCGGACGGAACTCGTCGGGGTCGGTGAACCAGCGGCCGTCCCGGTGGGTGGCCCATTGGCTGCTCCATACCCGGGTCCCGGGAGGTATCACCATGCCGCCGAGTGTCGCGCCCTCCTTGGCGATGCCGGTGAGGAGCCAGATGGTCGGGTAGAGCCGCAGGGTCTCCTTCACGACGGCTTGGGTGTAGGTGAGCCGCGCGTAGTCGTCGAAGCCGGGTTCGCGGTCGCCGAGGACGCGGTCGAGTTCCTCGGCGAGCACTTGGCGCGCACGGGGGTTGTGGGAGAGGAGGTGCCAGGCCCAGACGAGGGTCGAGCTCGTGGTCTCGTGTCCGCCGATGTAGAGGGTGACGGTCTCGTCGCGGATCTCCTGGTCGGAGAGGTGGGCGCCGGTCTCGTCCTGGGCGGCGAGGAGTCGGCTGAGCAGGTCGGGACGCTCGGTGTCGCCGTCGCGGTGGCGGGCGACGACGCGGGAGACCTCGGCGTCGATGACGGCGGTGGCGCGTTTGATGCGGGCGCGTCCGGGAGTGGGTACCCAGTCGGGGAGCAGGGCGCCGATTCCGCTGAACTCGGCGCCTATCTCCTTCTGGGCGATGTCCATGGCGCTGCCGATGGCCTCGGCGTCGGCGGCGGTGTCGACGCCGAAGATGGTGCGGACCGCGATGAGTTGGGTGAGGGCGGCCATCTCCTTCTTGACGTCGACGCGCTGTCCGTCGGTCCACCGGTCGGCGAGGGCGATCGCGCAGTCGGCCATGGTGGTGGCGTAGGACCGCACCTGCTTGGGGCGGACGGAGGGCTGGACGAGGGAGCGCTTGCGGCGCCAGTCGGCGCCCTTGGCGACGACCACTCCGTTTCCGAGCAGGGTGCGGAAGGCGATGCCGAGGTCGGGCTGGTCGAAGGTGCGCTCGATCTCGGTGAGGAGTTCGCCGATGGTGTCGGGGTGGGCGATGAAGAGGGCGGGGCCCGGTCCGAAGCGCCAGCTGACGAAGTCTCCGCGTTCTCGCATGCGTTCGAAGAAGGCGAGCGGGTCCTTGCCGAATTCCGGCAGGTTTCCGAGCAGTGGTACGCCCCGTGGCCCCGGCACGATCTGATGTCCGCCGGCCGTCTCCTCGACGGCGGCCGAACCGGCTTGCGTGGTCACGTGGTTCCCCTCCCAGCGGTGTTGCCCGGTGTGTGAGTCCATGGAATCGGAGAGCCCTGACACTCCGCCACCCCTGTGGACAACGCCTCCGTGTGCCCCTGTGGACAACCCGGCCGCTGTCGGACGAAACCCGCGGCATGGGGGAGGGAGCGTCCGCGGCATGGGGGGTGGGAGCATCCGCGGAATCTCCGGGGAAGCCCGCGGGTGCCGAGAGGGAGAGAGGAGCCCTGCGAGACGAAGAAGGAACCCCGCGTACGCCTGGGGCCCGCGGCATCGGCCGCGGGCCCCAGGCGATGACGTCGGACGTGGGCGTCAGCCCACGGAGCTGTAGGCGACGACGCCCCTCAGCAGCGAATCAACCGCCTTGCGCGCGTTCTTGGCGACGGTGCTGTTCTCCTTGGGTGCCGCGGCCGCGATCTGTCCGAGGACGTCGATGACCTGCTTGCACCAGCGGACGAAGTCGCCGGCGGGCATCTCGGCCTCGCGGAGCACCTCGTCGAGCCCCTTGTCGGAGGCCCACTGGTAGGCGGCCCAGGCGAAGCCGAGGTCGGGTTCGCGCTGTCCGACCCCTTCCGCCTGGTTGATCTTGAACTCTTCCTCCAGGGCGTCGAGCCGTCCCCAGATCCGCACCATCTCGCCGAGCGCGGCCTTCGCGTTCCCCGCGGGGACCTTCGGGGGCACGGCGTCGTCGGACTGCCGTGCTTCGTACACCAACGCGGAGACGCAGGCGGCCAGTTCGGGCGGGGTCAGTCCTTCCCAGACACCGTCGCGCAGGCATTCGCTGGCGAGCAGGTCGAGTTCGCCGTAGAGCCGGGCGAGCCGCTTGCCGTTGTCGGTGACGTCGTCGCCGCGGAGGTAGTCGAGTTCGGTGAGGAGCGCGACGATCCGGTCGAAGGTGCGGGCGATGGTGTTGGTGCGGCCCTCGATGCGCCGTTCCAGCTGGCGGGTGTCCCGCTGGAGCCGGTGGTAGCGCTCGGCCCAGCGGGCGTGGTCCTCGCGCTCGTCGCAGCCGTGGCAGGGGTGGGCGCGCAGTTCGGTGCGCAGCCGGTGGATCTCGCGGTCGTCGGCCGCGGCGGAGCGGTCTCTGCGGTGCCGCTCGGGGTTGAGGTGGCCGGCCTTGGTGCGCAGGGCGGAGGCGAGGTCCCGGCGGGACTGCGGGGAGCGCGGGTTGAAGGACTTGGGGATCCTCATGCGCTCCATGGCCTCGACCGGGATCGGGAAGTCGATCGAGGCGAGCCGCTTGACCTGCCGCTCGGCGGTGAGGACGAGCGGGCGGGGCCCGTCGATGTGCTCGAAGCCGCGGTGGCCGTTGGTGCGTCCGGGGATGCCGGGGTCGAGGACGAGGGCGAGACCGGCGAACTTGCCCGTGGGGACGTGGATGATGTCGCCGGGCTTGAGCTTCTCCAGGGAGGCGGCGGCCTGGGCGCGGCGCTGTGCGGCGCCCTGCTTGGCCAGTTCGGTCTCGCGGTCCTTGAGGTCGCGGCGCAGCCGTGCGTACTCCTCGAAGTCGCCGAGGTGGCAGGTCATGCCCTCCCGGTAGCCTTCGAGGCCCTCTTCGTTCTTCTGGACCTGGCGGGAGATGCCGACGACGGAGCGGTCTGCCTGGAACTGCGCGAAGGAGGTCTCGAGCAGTTCGCGGGAGCGGTGGCGCCCGAACTGGTCGACCAGGTTGACGGCCATGTTGTAGGACGGCTTGAAGCTGGAGCGCAGCGGGTAGGTGCGCGTGCCGGCGAGACCGGCGAGGTGGCCCGGGTCGAGCCCGCGCTGCCAGAGGACCACGGCGTGGCCCTCGACGTCGATGCCGCGGCGCCCGGCGCGTCCGGTGAGCTGGGTGTACTCGCCGGGCGTGATGTCGGCGTGCTGCTCGCCGTTCCACTTGACGAGCTTTTCCAGGACCACCGAGCGGGCGGGCATGTTGATGCCCAGTGCGAGGGTCTCCGTGGCGAAGACGGCCTTGACCAGGCCGCGTACGAACAGCTCCTCGACGACTTCCTTGAAGGTGGGGAGCATTCCGGCGTGGTGGGCGGCGATGCCGCGCTCCAGGCCCTCCAGCCATTCGTAGTATCCGAGGACGTGGAGGTCTTCGGACGGGATGGCGGCGGTGCGCGCCTCGACGATCTCGCGGACGCGCTGGCGGGCTTCGTCGTTGTTGAGCCGGAGGCCCGCGTAGAGGCACTGCTGGACGGCGGCCTCGCAGCCGGCGCGGCTGAAGATGAAGGTGATGGCGGGCAGGAGCCCTTCGGCGTCGAGCCGTTCGATCACCTCGGGGCGTCCGGGCGTCCAGATGCGGGAGCGCTGGCGGCGCTCGCGCTCGCGGTCGGCCTCGCGGATCATCTTGCCGCGGCGGCGCTCGCGCGGGTTGTACGTGCGGGAGTTCTCGGTGCGGGCCAGGCGCAGCAGGTCGGGGTTGACCTCGCGGCGGGACGCGCCGCGGCCTCCGTGGTCGGTCTCCTCCTCGAAGAGGTCGTACATCCGACGGCCTGCCAGCACGTGCTGCCAGAGGGGAACGGGGCGGCTCTCCGAGACGATGACCTCGGTGTCGCCGCGGACGGTGTCGAGCCAGTCGCCGAACTCCTCGGCGTTGGACACGGTCGCGGAGAGTGAGACCAGGGTCACCGATTCGGGGAGGTGGATGATCACTTCCTCCCACACGGCGCCTCGGAAGCGGTCCGAGAGGTAGTGGACCTCGTCCATGACCACGTAGCCGAGGCCGCTGAGGGCCTGGGATCCCGCGTAGAGCATGTTGCGGAGGACCTCGGTGGTCATGACGATGATGGGGGCGTCGCCGTTGACACTGTTGTCGCCGGTGAGCAGGCCGACCTGGCCGGGCCCGTACCGCTTGACGAGGTCGGCGTACTTCTGGTTCGACAGCGCCTTGATGGGGGTCGTGTAGAAGCACTTGCGCCCTTGGAGGAGGGCGAGGTGGACGGCGAATTCGCCGACGATGGTCTTGCCCGAGCCGGTGGGAGCGGCGACGAGCACGCCTTTGCCCGCTTCGAGGGCTTGGCATGCCTCGATCTGGAAGGGGTCCAGACCGAACTCGTACATCTCGCGGAAGGGGGCCAGCGCCGTGGCCTGCTCGGCGTTGCGGGCCCGGGCAGCTGCGTACGCTTCGGCTGGTGTGAGGTCCTCTGTCATCTTGTTGTCGAGCCTACCCGTCAGCTCTGACACTGACGCGATCTTTAATGACGGGCGGATTCCACGCCCCCGGCGGGCGGCCGGTCCCCTCCGCGGTGTCGCCCTCGGGACGTGTGGCGGATCGGATCCGCGGGCCGTTCCCGGGGCGTGCCACGGTGGTCCCGCCGGTCGCGCGGCCCCCCGGTGCGCGGCTCAGGGAGCGAGGACGCGCAGTGCTCCGGGGACGCATTCGGCGGTCAGCGGCAGCGGTCCGAGGGGCTCGCCGTCCGCGTAGGCGGTGATGTCCGGGGCGTCCAGGGTGATGGTGCGGACGCGGTGGACGGTGACCTTGGGGTGGTCGAGGTGGGTGCCGCGGTAGACCTGGGGGAAGACCTTGATCAGGGTCGTGCGGGAGCAGTCTCCGACGACGGTGACGTCGAGGAGGCCGTCGTCGATGCGGGCCTCGGCGCAGATCCGCATGCCGCCGCCGTACGAGGTGCCGTTGCCGACGGCGACGAGGGTGGCGTCGATCCGGTGCTCGGTGCCGTCGTCGAAGGTGAGGCGGTAGGGCACGGGCCGGAACGAGGCGAGCTCCGCGACGATGGCGAGGTCGTACTTGAAGCGGCCGGCCGGCAGTCTCATGCGGTTGCCGCGGTCGTTGACGCGGGAGTCGAAACCGGACGCGAGGACGGTGCCGAACCAGCGGTCGCCGACCCTGCCGAGGTCGATGTCGCGTCCGCCGGTGCCCTTGAGCAGCCCGGCGGTGAGCCGGCCGGCGGCTGCGGGTTCCCGTACGGGCAGGCCGAGGCTGCGGGCGAAGTCGTTTCCGGTGCCGACGGCGACCACGCCGAGCGGGGTCGGGGTGCCGGCGAGGGCCTGGAGGGCGAGCGAGACCATGCCGTCGCCGCCGACGGCGACGAGGGCGCCGGTTCCGTCGGCGACGGCGTCCCGGGCGCGCTTCAGGGCGTCGGCGGCGTCGGTGCCGAGGACGGTGCGGACGGAGAATCCGGCGTCCCTGAGCGCGGCTGCGGCCGGTGGCGCGGCGTCCGCGCCCCGGCCGCGTCCCGCGGTGGGATTGACGAGAAGGGTGATCTCGCTGGTCATGGGTGTGCCCCCCGGGACGGAGTCTGGGGGGTGGACCCTACAGGTCAGGTGATGTCGTCGTAATGGGCCGGGCGGGGAGACCTGCCGCCGTCGGCTTCGCCGCCGGCCTGCTCGGGCAGGGCGCGGGGGGCGCCGACGGGCTCGACGGCCGCGACGCGCTCCGGGGTGAGGTCGAGGCTGGATGCCTCGTCGTCGTCGAGTTCGGCGTCGGGGTTGTTGCGGGCCCGGCGTCGGTCGTTGAGGATCGAGAAGCCGACGGCGCCGAAGTACAGGACCGTGATCGGTCCGGCCAGGGCGATCATGCCGACGGGGTCGGTGGTGGGGGTGATGACGGCGCCGAAGACGAAGACGCCCATGATCACGCCGCGCCACCAGCCGGCCATGCGGCGACCGGTGAGGACTCCGGTGAGGTTGAGCATCACGAGGACGAGCGGGAGCTCGAAGGCGAGGCCGAAGACGAGCACCATGCGCAGGGTGAAGTCGAGGACGTCACCGAGGGAGAGGATGTTCGCCGATCCGCCGGGCGTGAGGCTGATGAGGACCTTCACGCTGATGGGGAGGATGAGGTACGCGAGGTAGGCGCCGGCGGTGAACAGCGGCACCGCGGCGCCGACGAAGGCGTAGGTGTACTTCTTCTCGCTCTTGTGCAGGCCGGGAGCGATGAAGGCCCAGAGCTGGTAGAGCCAGATCGGGCTGGCGACGACGAGGCCCGTGACGAGGCTGACCTGGATCGTCGTGCTGAACGGTGCGATCAGCGTGTTGAAGGAGACGATCGCACAGTTTCCGCCGTCGCTCGTGACGTTCGGTCCGCACTTGGGTACGGACTTCGTCAGGAACTGCATGAGCTCCTCGCTGTACACGAGGGCCACGACGGTGACCGCGGCGATGGCCAGCAGGCCCTTCGCCATGCGGTTGCGGAGTTCACGCAGGTGCTCCACGAGGGGCATCCGGCCCTCGGGGTCCTTCTCCTGCTTGCGGGCAGACTTGAGCAACCCACGTCCTCATCTCGTGCGGCAGACCGCCGCTCGGTGCGGCGGCCGCGGCGGACCGGGTCAGCGCTTGGTGGTGTCCGAGGGCTCGGTGACGGGACGCGAGCTGGTCACGTCGCCGGGCGCGGCCTGGATGGTGCGCGGGGCGGCCTGGTCCGGGGTGCCGGGGGTCGGCGGGTCCGCGGGGGCGCTCTGCTGGTCGTCCGACTTCATCGCCTTGGCCTCGCTCTTGAGGATGCGAGCGGACTTGCCCAGCGAACGGGCCATGTCGGGGAGCTTCTTGGCGCCGAACAGCAGGATGATGACGACGAGGATGAGAATGATCTCGGTGGGGCCGAGCCTACCCATAGCTGTTTACCTTCTTCACCGAGGCGACATGGTGTGCGTGCCCGGCGGGTCGGACGTGCGTCCGGCCACCGCGCTGTCTGCGATCGTAACCCGCAGGAGTAAACGCAGGGCAATGCCTGTGCATACTCGCGATTGCGGCCCGCGCATCCCCGTCCGGGCCGTCCCGGGAAGCCTACGGCACGGGCTCAGCGCAGTGCCTCGCCGGTGCGGGCCAGCTGTCCCGCGGCGTTTTCGAGGTCCTCGGCGGCGCGGTTGATGCGCTCGGTGGTCTCGGCCACCTGACGGCCGAGCCGCTGGGCCTCGACGAAGACCTTGATGCCGAGGACGCCGAGGACGGCGATGCCGAGGAATCCGAGTGCGATGGCGAGCATGGGCCAGAACATGTGCCGAGCCTAGACGCTGCGTGGTGGCGGGAGCGCCGGACGGGGCGTCAGACGGTGGAGTGCAGGCGCAGGGTGCGCACGCCGCCGCCGGTGAGGAGTTCGACGATCCGCTCGCCGGCGGGCTTGCGGACGGAGCTGCCGCACTCCGGGCAGGTGAAGGAGTAGAAGGTGGTGCGGCGGCTGGCGCCGATGGCGAGGCGCAGCGCGCTCGCGGAGAGCTCGAAGCGGGCGCGGCAGTCGGGGCAGGCCGCTTTGAAGAAGACCGGTGCGATCGACGCCGCCATTCCGTGCATCACGGACATTTCCCTCATCCCTCTCGTTCCCGCGCTCTCACGCATCCATCGGCTCCACAGGCAACAGCGCCGCCTCGGCGAGGAATGTCACGCTCCCCTTGAGCCGCCGCCGTCCCGCAGGGGGTCAGTCCCGGCCGTCGTAGGCGGCGAGGGCGGCCGTGGCCGCCTCCCGGGCGCTGTCCGCGAGGTCCTGGGGCGAGACGATCCGTCCGTCGCTGCCGAGCCGCAGCGCGAGGCGCCGCAGCGAGGCCGGGGCGGGCGTCCGCAGGGTGATGCGCAGCCCCCCGTCGGGCAGCTCGTCGGCCCGGTCGTGCGGGTAGTACTCGGCGACCCAGCGCCCACCGGGGCCCACCTCGACGACGACCTCCGGGTCCTCGGCGGACGGCTGGACCAGCCCCTCCGACAGGTCCCGCAGCTCGATCTCGGGCGGAGCGGACTGCTCGTCGAGGATCCGGATCTCGGCGACCCGGTCGAGCCGGAAGGTGCGGCGCGCCTCGGAGAGCCGGCACCACGCCTCCATGTACGTGTGGCCGACGGCGAAGAGCCTGATCGGATCCACTTCGCGCTCGGTCAGCTCGTCGCGGGCCGGCGAGTAGTAGCGCACCCAGAGCCGGCGCCGCTCCGAGATCGCCCGGTCCACCTCGGCGAAGACACCGCCCTCGGACTCGAAGGTGACCGAGAGCCGGGAGCTGGCCCCGGCCGCCTCGCCCGCCGCCGTCTCCAGCTTGGCGGTGGCACGCAGCAGCGCCTCGCGGTCGCCCTCCCGCAGACCGGGCAGGGTGGCCACGGCGCGCGCCGCGACCAGCAGGGCCGTCGCCTCGTCGGCCGCGAGCCGCAGCGGCTCGGCGACATCGTCCGGGTTGTGCCACCAGATCCGGTCGCCGTCGGTGTCGATGTCCAGGAGATCGCCGCCGCGGAAGCTCGTGCCGCACATGGGGAGCACGTCGAGGTCGGAGATCAGCTCGTCCTCGGTGATCCCGAAGGCGCGGGCGACGTCGGCGACATGCGCGCCGGGCCGTTCCCGGAGATAGGTGACGAGGGAGAGCATCCGCCTCGTCTGGTCGATCGCGTTCGCAGCCATGCTGTACGTCTCCCCCTTCAGCCCTTGGCCACGGCACGCAGCCGGTCCACCACATCGGCCCGCAGGTCCGCGGGTTCGAGCACGACGACGTCGGGGCCGAACTCGACCAGCCAGGCGTCCAGGCCGTGCCCGTACGGAATCTCCAGCTCGTCCCAGCCGTCCGTGCCCTCGCGTACGGCCTGGGCGCGCGCCCGCAGCGGGTAGCCGCAGCCGGTGCGCAGCCGGATGCGGGCGGAGCGCGTCGCGATCTCGCCGGCCCAGCTCTCGACGGTCTCGCGGACGGTGACGACGTCCGGCACCGGCGCGGTGAACGCGCCGGCCCGTGAGCGGACCCTGCCGGTGATACGGGAGAGGCGGAAGACGCGCTCGGCGCCGCGGTCGCGGTCCCAGCCGGCCAGGTACCAGTGGCCGCGCCAGCACTCCAGGGTCCACGGCTCGACCTGGCGGGTCTCGGGGCGGGCCGCCGTCGCCTTGCGGTAGTCGAAGACGACCGGGCGACGGTCGCGGCAGGCCAGCATCAGCGGCTCGAAGGCCGTCTCGTGGACGGGGATGCGGGGTTCGAGAGCGCTGTGCTGGGCGTCGTACGAGTCCTCGGCCTCGGGCATCCCGGCGGCGCGGAGCTTCTGGAGGGCGCCGCTGGCGGCTCCGGCCAGGCGGGCCTGCTGCCACACCTTGGCGGCCAGGCCGAGTGCGGCGGCCTCCTCGGCGTCGAGCGTGATCGGCGGGAGGCGGTTGGAGTCGCGGCGGGCCAGGTAGCCGATCTCGCCCTCGATGTTCTCGACGGTCTCGATGACCAGGCCGAGCTCGCGCAGATCGTCCTTGTCGCGCTCGAACATCCGATTGAAGGCGTCGTCGCCGCCGGCGGCGCCGGTGCCCGGCCTGACGGCCTCGACATAGGCCTCGATCGAGTCCCGCAGCTCACGCTTGGAGAGCGGCCGGCGTGTCCCGAGCAGACAGAGGGCCAGATTCATCAGCCGCTCGGCCTTGGCAATCGCCATCGACGCCCTGCACCTCTTCTGCCGGATTGACTTCTCGGACGTCCGACCGTACCGCCCCGGGGTGTCGTGACAAAAGCCGAGGGTCCCCGCCGTACGGCGGGGACCCTCGTGTGACCGTTTCGGGTCGGGACGTGACCGATCAGACGGCGACCAGGTCGCAGACGAAGATCAGCGTCTCGCCCGGGGCGATCTTGCCGCCGGCGCCGCGGTCGCCGTAGGCGAGGTGCGCGGGGATGATCAGCTGGCGGCGGCCGCCGACCTTCATGCCCTGCACGCCCTGGTCCCAGCCGGCGATGACCTGGCCGACACCGAGCTGGAACTGCAGCGGGGTGCCGCGGTTCCACGAGGAATCGAACTCCTCGCCGGTGGAGAAGGAGACGCCCACGTAGTGGACGGAGACCGTGGCGCCCGCCTTGGCCTCCGGGCCGTCACCCTCCCAGATGTCCTTGATCTCCAGGTCGGCCGGCGGCTCGCCGCCCGGGAAGTCGACCTCGGGCTTCTCGATGCTCACTGCAGTGTGCTCCCTCAAACTGATGAACCGCGCAGACGATGATCCGCGCGAACGGGACAGTCTTACATCTTGGCCAGGATGTCGAGCGCGAACACCAGCGTGGAGCCCTTCGGGATTCCCTGCTGCTCCTGGTCCCCGAACGCCTCGGACGGCGGGGCGACGATCAGGACGCGACTGCCGACCTTCTTGCCGACGATGCCGTTCTTCAGCCCCTTGAGGGTCAGCTGGTCGAGCGGGAAGTTCGCGGTCTTGCCCGTCGCGTACGTCGAGTCGAAGACCTTGCCGTCCTTCCACAGCGCCGCGACGTAGTTCACGACGACCGTGTCGGTGGCCTTGACGACCTCGCCCTTGGACTCCAGCACGTAGTTGGAGACGAGCTTGGTCGGCGGGTCGACCTTCGGGACGGTCAGCGAGGGCGCCTTGCCGTCGGTGTTCGTACCGACCTTCGGCAGGTCCTTGTTGTCCTGGGCGACCTCGGTGCCCTCGGCGGACTTGGGGACCGTGGTGGCCTTCAGGATGTCCACGACGAAGACGAGGGTGGCGTTGGGCTTGATGTCGCCCTGGCCCGCGGCCCCGTAACCGAGCTCCGGCGGGATGCCGATCTCGACGCGGCTGCCGACCTTCTGGCCCTCCAGGCCCTGGTCCCAGCCCTTGATGACCTGGCCGGCGCCCAGGGTCAGCTCGAACGGCTGGCCCCGGTCGAAGCTGTTGTCGAACGGCGTGGTGGAGTCCCAGGCCTGACCCAGGTAGTTCACCTGGAGCGCGTCGCCCTTCTTCGTGACGGCGCCGTCACCCTCGCTGATGACATTGACCTTGAGCTCCTTCGGCGGATCGCCCTCACCCTTCGCCAGGGTGGGCTTCTCCCCGAACTTCTCACCCGCGGTGATGGCGGGCAGTCCGTTCTTCATCGAGGCGTTATCGGAGCCCTTGTCATCGCTGCCGCAGGCCGCTGTCGAGAGCAGCAGCAGCGGGACGACCAGTAGGCCGGCAAGTCGGCGCACGTGTTCCTCAGATCTCAGACGGCACAGTAGTTGTCCGACACTCTAGGGGACCCTCTGGACAGGCCAAGGGCCCCGCACGCGAAACGCACGGGGCCCTGGCACTTCGTACGCCGATGTCCTACATTCCGGCGATCAGCTTTTCCACCCGGTCGTCGACCGACCGGAAGGGGTCCTTGCACAGCACGGTGCGCTGCGCCTGATCGTTGAGCTTGAGGTGGACCCAGTCGACGGTGAAGTCCCGTCGCTGCTCCTGCGCACGGCGGATGAAGTCGCCGCGCAGCCGCGCCCTGGTGGTCTGCGGGGGCACCGACTTGCCCTCGAAGATCTTCAGGTCGTTGCAGATCCGGGCCGCCTGGCCCTTCCTCTCCAGGAGGTAGTAGAGCCCTCGGCGGCGGTGGATGTCGTGGTACGCGAGGTCTATCTGCGCGACCCGGGGGTGCGACATGGTCATGTTGTTCTTCGCCCGGTACCGCTCGATGAGCTTGTACTTCATGACCCAGTCGATCTCGGTGCCGATGCGGTCCAGGTCCTCGGCCTCGATGGCGTCCAGCGTGCGGCCCCACAGTTCCAGGACCTGGGCCACGGTGCCGGTGCGGATGCCCCGGCGGTCGACGAAGTCGGCGGCCTTCTCGTAGTACTCGCGCTGGACCTCCAGGGCGGAGGCCTCGCGGCCGCTGGCGAGGCGGACCTTGCGCTGGCCGGTGATGTCGTGGCTGACCTCGCGGATGGCCCGGATCGGGTTCTCCAGGGTCAGGTCGCGCATCACGGTGCCCGCCTCGATCATGCGGAGCACCAGGTCGGTCGCGCCGACCTTGAGCAGCATGGTCGTCTCGGACATGTTCGAGTCGCCGACGATGACGTGCAGTCGGCGGTAGCGCTCGGCGTCGGCGTGCGGCTCGTCACGGGTGTTGATGATGGGTCGGGAACGGGTCGTCGCGGAGCTGACGCCCTCCCAGATGTGCTCGGCCCGCTGGGAGACGCAGTAGACCGCGCCTCGCGGGGTCTGGAGCACCTTTCCGGCGCCACAGATGAGCTGTCGGGTGACGAGGAAGGGAATGAGGATGTCCGCGAGCCGGGAGAACTCTCCGTGGCGGGCGACGAGATAGTTCTCGTGGCAGCCGTAGGAGTTTCCCGCAGAGTCGGTGTTGTTCTTGAAGAGATAGACGTCGCCGGCGATTCCCTCCTCGTGCAGGCGGCGTTCGGCGTCGACGAGCAGGCCCTCGAGAATGCGCTCGCCCGCCTTGTCGTGCGTGACCAGTTCGGTCACGTTGTCGCATTCGGGTGTTGCGTATTCCGGATGCGAACCCACGTCGAGGTACAGGCGGGCGCCGTTCCGCAGGAAGACATTGCTGCTGCGGCCCCATGACACGACACGGCGGAAGAGGTAGCGCGCCACTTCGTCAGGAGACAGTCGGCGCTGTCCCCTGAACGTGCACGTGACGCCGTACTCGTTCTCCAGCCCGAAAATGCGGCGGTCCATGTCTGAACATTACGCCTGATGGCCTGAGCTGAAACCGGGTTGGACGGCCCCGTTTCGATCATTTTCCGATGAGTGCTCGTTCTTATCGGCGTGTCCGCTGCTTCCGGCGCCCCCGCTGACGGCGTGTCGCACGCTGCGGCCGGGCGCGGCGAGGACCCGTCCGGTGGCCAGGAGGACGAGGAGGGCCACGAAGCCGCCGGCACCGGCGACGCCGAAGCCCGCGGTGGTTCCGGCGAGTTCGACGGCGGGTCCCGCGACGGCCGAGCCGAGCGCCGCCCCCACGCCGAAGGTGGTGACGAGCCAGGAGAAGGCCTCCGTGACCGTGCCGCTGGGCGCGTGCCGGTCGACGACGATGAAGCCGCAGGCGAGGGCGGGGGCGAGGAAGACGCCGGAGAGCGCCGCCAGGGCCGTCATCGGCACGACACCGGGGGTCAGCATGAGCGGCAGGTAGCCGAGGGCGAGCAGTCCGATGATGACCCGCAGTCGCCGCTCGGGGGCGCCCGCCCAGCGCCGGGCGCCGTAGAGGACGCCTCCGATCAGCGCGCCGAGCCCGAGGGCGGCCATGATCCAGCCGTAGGCCGCTTCGTTGCCCTGGTCGTCGGCGTAGGCGAGGCCGGCGACGGTGATGGAGCCGAGGGCGAGCCCGACGAAGAAGAAGGAGCCGAGGAGGGCGAGCAGGCCGGGCGAGCGCAGGGCGCCGAGCCAGTGGGCCTCACGGGGTTCCGAGCGCCACGCGCGCGAGGGCTCGGACAGGACGACGGAGAGCGCGCCGAGGATGCCGAGGACGTTGATGACGAGGAGCGCCGCGGCGGGCGACCAGAGTGCGACCAGCAGCGTCAGCAGCAGGGGTCCGACGGTGAACATGACCTCCTGGGCGACGGCGTCCATCGCGTAGGCACGGTGGACCCGGTCCTCGCGGCCCAGCACGCCGGGCCACAGGGCGCGCAGTCCGCCTTCGAGGGGCGGCGTGAAGAGCCCCGCGACGACGACGGCCGCGTAGGCCAGCGCGAGGGGGCCGATACCGGCCACCGCCAGGACGATCATGCCGAGGGCCGAGATGATCGCGGCGGGCAGCTGGACCCTCGGCTGGCCCTTCAGATCGACGGCTCGCCCGAGCAGGGGCTGTCCCACGGCGGTGGCGACGCCGTACGCGGCCGTGAGCCCGCCGGCGAGGCTGTAGCTGCCGCCCTCCGCACGGGTGAAGAGCACGATGGCGATGGGTCCTGTGCCGTTCGGGAGCCGGCCGACGAGGGTGCCGACGAGCAGCCGTAGGGCGTGCGGTGCCCTGAGGATGTCGAGATAGCCGCTGCTCTCCTTGGCCGCGCCGGCCATGTCCGTCTCCTCTCCCCCAGCGCCCCGCCCTGAGGTTTTACGTATAACTTCCTGGGTCATACGTACCATGGCGGCATCCCGCGGGTCCACCCCACGGGCGGCAACCACCCCTCGCGGAGGCAACGCGTGCAGACCCCGGAACCCCCCAGCCCAGCGCGCCCCACCAGCCGGGACGTCGCCAGGGCCGCCGGAGTGTCCCAGGCGACCGTCTCTCTCGTCCTCGGCGACAAATGGCGCGGCCGCGTCTCCGAACGCACCGCGCAGGCCGTGAGGGAGGCCGCCGGCGGCCTCGGCTACCGGCCGAATCTCGCCGCCCGCAACCTGCGCCTCGGGCACACCAGGACGGCGCTCCTCGTCGTCCCCGCGCTGACCAACGAGTTCTTCGCCCGCGTCTACACCGGCGCGGCCACCGTCGCCGCCCGGTACGGCTTCGGCGTCGTCCTGTACCCCTCCCCCGACGGCGTCGGGCCGGCGAAGGACCCGTTCGCCTCCGCCCGTGCCGCGCTCGACGGGGTGATCGCCTCCTCGATGGCCGCCGACGCCCTCACGGCCTTCCACGGCACCGATCTGCCGCTGGTCATGCTCGACAGCGACCCCTCCGACACCGGCGCCGCCGCCCACGTCAACCTCGACATCGCGGACGGGATGCGCCAGGTCACCGGACATCTGCTGGCCCTCGGGCACCGCAGCTTCGTCCACCTCGCCTCGGCCGTGCCGTCCTGGACCTTCGACGTGCGGGCGGCCGTCCTCGCCGACGCGCTGCGCGACGTCTCGGTACGCACCGTGCGCGCGCCCCTCGACGTCGACGGCGCCCGCGCCGCCGCGGAACGGGCTCTCACGGGCCCCGGCCCCCGGCCCACCGCCCTCGTCTGCGACGACGACATCCTCGCCGCCGGCGCCTGCAAGGCGGTCCGCCGGCTCGGCCTGCGCGTTCCCGAGGACGTCTCCGTCACCGGTTTCGACGACCTCGCCCTGGCCACCGCCGTCGAGCCGGAGCTCACGACCGTCCGCCTGCCCGCCGAACGGGTCGGCGAGCGCGGCATGGCCGCCCTGCTCGCCGTCCTGGCGGGCGGGACACCCGAAGCCGGCGACCTCCCGGTCACCCTGATGCCCCGGGGCTCCTCCGGCCCGGCTCCGGCCTGAACACGACGCGGCCCCGGCCCGCCGAAGCGGACCGGGGCCGAGGAACGGGCGAGGAGGGACTCAGTCCCCCATGTCGTCCAGGTCGTCCAGAATGTCGTCCGACGGGTCGTCCGTCTTCGCGATCGCCGCGTTGTCCGCCTCCAGGAGACGGACCAGCTGACGGCCGAGGATCCGCTTGAACTTGCGCTGCTGCGGGCGTGTCCGGTCCAGGACCGCGACCTCCAGCCGCTCCGCGGGGATCTCCCGCTCACTGCCGTTGGTGTCCCGCGACAGCGCCTGCACGGCCAGTTTCAGCGCCTCGGCGAGCGACATGCCGTCCCGGTGACGCTGATCGAGGAAGCTGCTGATCTGCTCCGCGTTGCCGCCGACGGCGACCGAACCGTGCTCGTCCACGATCGAGCCGTCGTGCGGCAGCCGGTAGATCTGGTCGCCCTCGGGCTCGACCCCGACCTCGGCGACGACCAGCTCCACCTCGTAGGGCTTCTCCCCGGCGCTCGAGAAGATCGTGCCCAGTGTCTGGGCGTACACGTTCGCCAGGCCCCGGGCCGTCACATCGTCCCGGTCGTAGGTGTAACCCCGCAGGTCGGCGTAGCGGACGCCGCCGATCCGGAGGTTCTCGTACTCGTTGTACTTGCCGGCCGCGGCGAACCCGATCCGGTCGTAGATCTCGCTGAACTTGTGCAGCGCGCGGGACGGGTTCTCGCCGACGAACACGATGCCGTCGGTGTACTGAAGGACGACCAGACTGCGGCCTCGGGCGATGCCCTTGCGGGCGTACTCCGCCCGGTCGGCCATGGCCTGCTGGGGTGAGACGTAGAACGGAGTCGACACCGGCTACCCGTCCCTTTCTTCTGGGTTCAACTGACGACGAGTGATCAGAGCAGAGCCGCGCGCGGACCGTCGGGCTGCTCGAGCCGCCGATCGGTGACCGAGCGGGCGAGCGCCTGGGACTCCTCCTCGCTGAGCCTGCGGAAGCCCTCGTCCGTGATGACGGTGACGATGGGGTAGATGTGGCGGTACAGGTCCGGGCCGCCGGTCGCCGAGTCGTCGTCGGCGGCGTCGTACAGCGCCTGCACGACCAGCGTGGTGGCCTGCTCCTCCGTCAGGTCGGGGCGGAAGAGCTTCTTCATGGAGCCGCGGGCGAAGATCGACCCGGACCCGGTGGCGGCGAAGCCGTGCTCCTCGGAGCGGCCGCCGGTCACGTCGTAGGAGAAGATCCGGCCCCTCTCCTTGCCCTCGTCCCAGCCGGCGAAGAGCGGCACGACGGCGAGGCCCTGCATGGCCATCCCCAGATTGCCGCGGATCATGGTGGACAGGCGGTTCGCCTTGCCCTCGAGGGAGAGGGTCGCCCCCTCCACCTTCTCGAAGTGCTCCAGCTCCAGCTGGAACAGCTTGACCATCTCCACGGCGAGACCGGCGGTGCCGGCGATGCCCACGGCGGAGTACTCGTCGGCCGGGAACACCTTCTCGATGTCGCGCTGCGCGATCATGTTGCCCATGGTCGCCCGCCGGTCACCGGCGAGCACCACGCCTCCGGGGAAGGTCACGGCCACGATCGTGGTGCCGTGCGGCGCCTCGACGATCCCCTCGGGCAGCTTCCGGTTGCCCGGCAGCAGCTCCGGCGAGTGGTCGGACAGGAAGTCCATGAACGAGGACGAGCCCGGCGTCAGGAAGGCAGCTGGTAGACGCCCGGTGCTACGAGTGTTGGCTTCCACGCGTGTCCCTCCAAGGATGAGATGGCCCGGCGCCGGCCGCCGGGGTCGCCCCCCGGCGGGCCGTCGGCCTCGGCCGCATTGCAGTTGAAGCACGGTATGTCACGGACCCTACCCGGCTCGTGACGGTGATCCACATCGTCTTCGAGGACAGCGGCCGGTCACTGCCGGCGTCCGGTGCGGCGCCAGTGACCGGACGGTGTGGGCCCAGTGGCCCACACCGTCCGATGACCTCCACAGTCACCCGCCCCCACCTTCGATTCGAAGGTCAGATGGCGCTACTCGCCGCCCTTTTGCACGAAGGACCGCACGAAGTCCTCGGCGTTCTCCTCAAGCACGTCGTCGATCTCGTCCAGGACGGAGTCCACGTCGTCGCTCAGCTTCTCCTGGCGCTCCTGGAGGTCGGAGCTCGCCTCCGCGGTCGTCTCCTCGACCTCCTCCGTGGAGCGCGTCGCCTTCTGCTGTCCGCCGCCGGTGTCCTTGGTCGCCATATCCCTCACCCCGCTCGAATCGGCCCGCTCGGTTGGGTCTCTCAAGATCAGACCCTACAAGCCAGGTCTGACTTCGGCCCCGCAGTTTGGTACAACGTCCGGGCACTAGTCCCATGATTCCCAGTGCCCGGGCATTTCAGCCGCCCGACAGGACGCGGACCAGTTCCTCCGCCGTCCTGCACCGGTCCAGCAGTTCCTTCACGTGGTTCCTGGTCCCCCGCAGGGGCTCCAGGGTCGGCACCCGCTGCAGCGAGTCGCGCCCCGGAAGGTCGAAGATCACCGAGTCCCAGGACGCCGCCGCCACGTCGTCCGCGTACTGCTCGAGGCAGCGGCCCCGGAAATAGGCCCTGGTGTCCTCCGGAGGCTTCGTCTCGGCCCTCTCGACCTCGGTCTCGTCCAGGAGCCGCTTCATGCGCCCACGGGCCACCAGACGGTTGTACAGGCCCTTCTCGGGGCGCACGTCGGCGTACTGCAGGTCCACGAGGTGCAGCCGGGCCGCGTCCCAGTCCAGGTCGTCGCGGCGCCGGTAGCCCTCCATCAGCTCCCGCTTGGCGATCCAGTCCAGCTCGCCGGCCAGGCTCATCGGATCGTGTTCGAGCCGGTTGAGGGTGTCCTCCCAGCGGACCAGGACGTCCTTGGTCTGCTCGTCGGCGTCGGCGCCGAACCGCTCGTCCACGTACTTCCTGGCCAGCTCGAAGTACTCCATCTGGAGCTGGACGGCGGTGAGTGTCCGGCCGCTGCGCAGCGTGATCAGGTGCTGGAGGGTCGGGTCGTGGGAGACCTGGTGGAGCGTGCGTACGGGCTGGTCGACGGCGAGGTCCACGTTGATGAAGGAGTCCTCGATCATCGACAGGACCAGGGCCGTGGTGCCCAGCTTGAGGTAGGTGGAGATCTCCGACAGGTTCGCGTCGCCGATGATCACGTGGAGCCGGCGGTACTTCTCGGCGTCCGCGTGCGGCTCGTCGCGGGTGTTGATGATGGGCCGCTTGAGGGTGGTCTCCAGCCCCACCTCGACCTCGAAGTAGTCGGCGCGCTGGCTGATCTGGAAGCCGTGCTCGCGGCCGTCCTGGCCGATGCCGACGCGGCCCGCGCCGGTGACGACCTGGCGGGAGACGAAGAAGGGCGTCAGATGGCGCACGATGTCCGAGAAGGGGGTCTCCCGCTTCATCAGGTAGTTCTCGTGCGTGCCGTAGGAGGCGCCCTTGTTGTCGGTGTTGTTCTTGTAGAGGTGGATGGGCTGGGCGCCGGGGAGCTGGGCGGCCCGTTCGGCGGCCTCTGCCATGATCCGCTCGCCGGCCTTGTCCCAGAGGACGGCGTCACGGGGGTTGGTGACCTCGGGGGCGCTGTACTCCGGGTGGGCGTGGTCGACGTAGAGCCGGGCTCCGTTGGTGAGGATCACGTTGGCCAGGCCGATGTCCTCGTCGGTGAGCTGGCTGGAGTCGGCGGCCTCGCGGGCGAGGTCGAAGCCGCGGGCGTCCCGCAGCGGGTTCTCCTCCTCGAAATCCCAGCGGGCGCGGCGCGCCCGGTGCATCGCCGCCGCGTAGGCGTTGACGATCTGGGACGAGGTGAGCATGGCATTGGCGTTCGGGTGGCCCGGAACGGAGATCCCGTACTCCGTCTCGATGCCCATTACTCGCCGTACGGTCATGCGGCCCTCCTTGCCCGGCGGCGCTCCCCTTCGGGTGCGGCGCAACAAGTACCGACGAGCCTAGAGCGACTCCGCGCCGGTGGGGAGATCGATTCACTGTTTTGCTGGGGTGGAATACGACGGCTGCGGATGTCCGAGGTTCCGGACATCCGCAGCCGGTGTGCGACCTACAGGTACTGACCGGTGTTTGCCACCGTGTCGATGGAGCGCCCGGTGTCCGCGCCCTGCTTTCCGGTGACGAGGGTGCGGATGAAGACGATCCGCTCGCCCTTCTTTCCGGAGATTCGGGCCCAGTCGTCGGGGTTGGTGGTGTTGGGCAGGTCCTCGTTCTCCTTGAACTCGTCCACGCATGCCTGGAGGAGGTGGGAGACGCGGATGCCCTTCTGGTTGTGGTCGAGGAAGGCCTTGATGGCCATCTTCTTGGCCCGGTCCACGATGTTCTGGATCATCGCTCCGGAGTTGAAGTCCTTGAAGTAGAGGACTTCCTTGTCGCCATTGGCGTAGGTGACCTCGAGGAAGCGGTTCTCCTCGGATTCCGCGTACATCTGCTCGACCACGGACTGGATCATTCCGTGGGCGGCGGCCTCCTTGGAGCCCTGGTGCTCGGAGAGGTCGTCGGAGTGCAGCGGCAGCGAAGGCGTGAGGTACTTCGCGAAGATGTCCTTCGCGGCCTCCGCGTCCGGGCGCTCGATCTTGATCTTGACGTCG
The DNA here is from genome assembly GCF_040653355.1 of Streptomyces sp. NPDC047971. NCBI lineage: Bacteria > Bacillati > Actinomycetota > Actinomycetes > Kitasatosporales > Streptomycetaceae > Streptomyces > Streptomyces sp. NPDC047971. The sequence goes on from NZ_JBEZNW010000022.1 coordinate 96,347, forward strand.
AGCCGGCCGGGCCGCAGGATCGCGGGGTCGATCATGTCCTCGCGGTTGGAGGCGCCGATGACGATGACGTTCTCCAGGCCCTCCACACCGTCGATCTCGGCGAGCAGCTGCGGGACGATCGTGTTCTCGACGTCCGAGCTGACTCCGGATCCGCGGGTGCGGAAGAGGGACTCCATCTCGTCGAAGAAGACGATGACGGGGGTGCCCTCGCTCGCCTTCTCACGGGCACGCTGGAAGACGAGGCGGATGTGCCGCTCGGTCTCGCCGACGTACTTGTTGAGGAGTTCCGGACCCTTGATGTTGAGGAAGTAGGACTTGCCGGCGGGCTGGCCGGTGACCTCCGCGACCTTCTTCGCAAGGGAGTTGGCGACGGCCTTGGCGATCAGCGTCTTGCCGCAGCCGGGCGGACCGTAGAGCAGGATGCCCTTCGGGGGCCGCAGTTCGTGCTCCTTGAACAGGTCCGGGTAGAGGTACGGAAGCTCGACCGCGTCCCTGATCATCTCGATCTGGCCGCCGAGGCCGCCGATCTTGTTGTAGTCGACGTCGGGGACCTCTTCGAGGACGAGCTCCTCGACCTCGCTCTTGGGGACCACTTCGTAGACGTAGCCGGACCTGGGTTCGAGCAGGAGGGCGTCGCCGGGGCGGATGGTGATGTCCAGCAGCGGCTCGGCGAGCCTGACCACCCGTTCCTCGTCCGTGTGCCCGATCACCAGGGCCCGCTCGCCGTCCTCGAGGATCTCCTTGAGGGTGACGATGTCCCCGGCGCGCTCGAATTCCATGGCCTCGACCACGTTGAGCGCCTCGTTGAGCATGACTTCCTGGCCGCGCCGTAGCTCGTCGAGCTCGACGCTGGGGCTGACGTTCACCCGGAGCTTCCGGCCTCCGGTGAAGATGTCGCAGGTGCCGTCCTCGTTGGCCTGCAGGAAGACACCGAACCCCGCCGGTGGCTGTGCGAGCCGGTCGACCTCCTCCTTGAGGGCCACGATCTGGTCGCGGGCCTCGCGGAGTGTGTTGGCGAGCCGCTCGTTCTGCGCGGACACGCCGGCCAGGTTTGTCTGCAGCTCGACGATCCGCTCTTCGAGAATCCTCGTATGACGCGGAGAGTCGGCGAGCTTGCGGCGCAGGACGGCGATTTCCTGCTCGAGATAGGCAACCTGGCCGGCGGGGTCTTCAGACCCCCGCCCCGGCCGGATGCCGCGGTTGATGTCGTCGTCGTGGGCTGCCACGGTCCTCACCTCCTCCAAGGGGAGCTGGACGCTTCCTGACCCTACCTGCGTGGGTGGTGATTGAAACCCCTAGATCACAAAGACTGTCGGGGCGTGTCCGATCTTCACCCTTGCGCTTCCCCTCACGCCAGTGGAATACCCACCCATCAACATCGGAAAGCGGGCGGTTGTATCGTCGTGAGTGGTCAACACCCGTCAGGCTTGACCGGACTTAGAAGAACGATCTCTTTCGACGCTCAGGAACGGCAGGAGACATGACCGTGCAGCACGATGCCCCGACGACGGGCGCCGGTGAGGCGCTGGAGGTCTGGATCGACCAGGATCTCTGCACCGGGGACGGGATCTGCGCGCAGTACGCTCCCGAGGTCTTCGAGCTGGACATCGACGGCCTCGCCTATGTGAAGAGCGCGGACGACGAGCTGCTGCAGGAGGCGGGGGCGACGACGCCGGTGCCGCTGCCGCTGCTCCAGGACGTCGTGGACTCGGCGAAGGAGTGCCCGGGCGACTGCATCCACGTGCGCCGGGTTTCGGACAGGGTCGAGGTCTACGGCCCTGACGCGGAGTGATCCGTCACATACTCCTCGCGTCGGCCTGAGCCGCGCGGACGAAGCTTCCGCCCCGCCAGCGCCAGCTGACGCGCTCCTGCTCGTCGGGACAGCAACTGGGTACGTCCGGGGACGAGTAGCCGAGCAGGGTGGCGGTGACCGCCCGGTCGCGTACGGCGAGCTCCGAGACGCTCTTCTGCTCCGAGGACTCGACGAGGGTCGCGACCACGCGCGCGTCCGGGCCGGTCTTGGCGTGGGTCAGCACGTAGACGGCGTGGGGAGGCGTTCCGGACCCGGCTTCGCAGTGTACGACTGCGACGGTTTCCGGGTTGCCGTCTCCGTCGAGGTCCCCGGTGGCCCGCTGGGCGATCTTGACGGGGGCTCCCCCGCACTGCAGGGGGTAGTCGGCCGTCGCGGCGTCGGGGGCGGGTCGTGGGGCGGTGGCGGCGCTGCCCGCGGTCGTCGTGGTGGCGGTGGCGGCGTCGGGCTGCAGCAGGCCGGCGGCGGCCACGACGGCGGCCATGGCGGTCGCGGTGGCCAGCCAGTGCACCGGCCGGGCGTGGGTGTGCGCGAGGTCCGGGACGGCGGGGGGCTGCACGCGGGGTGTCTCCTGTGAGGGTGGTGCGGAAGGAGTTGCGGGCATCGTGCCACACGTCACAGGCGGGTGGAACACGTGGGGTGCCGGCAGTCCGCAAAGATGCCGAACGTGAAGGTGCCGCCGTCGAGTTCCCCGCGCGGGGGCGGGAACTCGACGGCGGCACGCCTTCGTTGTCGGGGCGTCAGCCCTTGTTGGGGCCTTCGTAGTCCTCGCCGTACGCGCCCTTGGCGGGGCGCCGGCGGCGCATGGGCGGCTCGACGCCGTCCGCGAGGCGGCGGGCGGTGACCAGGAAGCCGGTGTGGCCGATCATGCGGTGGTCCGGGCGGACGGCCAGGCCCTCCACGTGCCAGTTCCGGATCATGGACTCCCAGGGCTGCGGCTCGGCGTAGCAGCCGAACTCGCGGATGGACTCCACGGTGCGGGCGAGCTGGGTGGTGGTGGCCACGTAGCAGCAGAGGATGCCGCCGGGGACGAGGGCCTTGGAGACGGCCTCCAGGCACTCCCAGGGGGCGAGCATGTCCAGGATGACGCGGTCCACGTCGGTGTCGGACAGGTTGTCCTGGAGGTCGCCGACGGTGAGCTGCCAGGCGGGGTGCGGGCCACCGAAGTAGCGCTCGACGTTCCCCTTGGCGATCTCGGCGAAGTCCTCACGGCGCTCGTAGGAGTGCAGCATGCCGCTGTCGCCGATGGCGCGCAGGAGGAAGCTGCTGAGCGAGCCCGAGCCCACCCCGGCCTCCACGACGCGCGCGCCGGGGAAGATGTCGGCGAAGGCCAGGATCTGCCCCGCGTCCTTGGGGTAGACCACGGCGGCGCCGCGGGGCATGGACAGGACGTAGTCGGGGAGCAGGGGGCGCAGCGCGAGGTAGGCGACGTTTCCCGTGGTACGGACAACACTGCCCTCGGGAGCACCGATCAGCTCGTCGTGGGGGAAGGAACCCTTGTGGGTGTGGAAATTCTTCCCGGCCTCGAGCGTGAACGTGTAGTGGCGTCCCTTGGGGTCGGTGAGCTGGACCTGGTCCCCGACCTTGAAGGGCCCGCGACGGCGGGCGGCACCGGTCGGTTCGGACATGTGAGCACCATATCAAGGGCGTACTGGCCCGCGGCCCGCCGAAGTCGGCGCCGGCGGCCGGTGGTGCCCGGCCGCGCCTCGGCGCGGGGTCTCCGCGCGCGCTCCCGTGCGGAGCCGCCGCGCTCCCGAGGCCGACGGGCCGGGTTCCCGGCTATGCCGAGGGCCGCGCCATGGCCTTGACGAAGGCGCGCTCCACGTCGTTGGTGGAAAGCACCCCGTAGATCTCCCCGGTCTCCTCGACGACCAGGTATTCGGTGGCGGGGCTGGTGCGCAGGTGGTCGAGGAGGGGCTGGCCGGCGAGTTCGGCGGGGACCCGCATGCCGTCGGTGAGGTCCTGGGCGAGGGTGCTGACGGCGACCCACGGGCGGCGGTGCTGGGGTACGCCGGCGATGGCGCTCTCGCGGACCAGTGCGGTGGGGCCGCCCTGGCCGTCGACGACGACGAGGGCGCGGGCTCCGGCCTCGTTGGCGCGGCGCAGGGCCTCGGAGAGCGGGGTGGTGGGTTCGACGGGGATGGCGCGGCGGGTGAGGGCGCGGGCCCGGAGTTCGGGCAGGTGCTCGCGGAGCCGGGCCATGCGCAGGCTGTTGCCGGCGCCGGTCCAGATGATGGCGGCGAGGATGGCGGCGAGCAGGGCGTCCGTGACGGTGTCCATGCCGCTGATGTCCTCGGTGGAGTTGCCGAGGGCGCCGGTGCGGGTGAGGAGGGGGAGGCCGATGAGGACGGCGACGGCGAGGGCGCGGCCGACCCAGGCGGCGGCGACGGTGCCGGCCATGGGCTTGCCGGTGATCTTCCACACGACGGCGCGGAGCATCCGGCCGCCGTCGAGCGGGAGGCCGGGCAGCAGGTTGAAGATCGCGACGATGAGGTTGGAGATCATGAGCCCGGCGAGCAGGACGCCGGGGACGGTGCCGGGCTCGACCGCGTACAGGGTGAGGTAGAAGATTCCGGCGAGGACCAGGGAGAGCAGGGGGCCGACGAAGGCGAGGACGAACTCGCGGCCGGGGGTCTCGCTCTCCTTCTCGATCTCGGACACACCGCCGAAGAACTGGAGCTGGATGCGGCGCACCGGGAGCTTGAAGCGGAGCGCGGCGATCGTGTGGGCCAGTTCGTGGACGAGGACCGAGGCGTAGAAGGCGATGGCGAAGAAGAGGGAGACGAGATAGCGGGCGGCGCCCAGCTCGGGCAGGACGCGTTCGATCTGGTCGCCGAAGACCCAGGTGATGAGGGCGGCGACGAGGAACCAGCTGGGGGCGACGTACACGGGCACGCCGAAGGGGCGGCCCATGAGGATCCCGCCGCCGGGTTCCTCGCCGCGCCGGTTCCGGCCTTCTCCGGTGGACGGCGGTTCCGTTTCGCCGGACCGCGGCCGCTCGTTCTCGCCGCGCTGGTCGTCCTGGTTCACGGGTTCCTCTCGTAGCCTTCCGCGCGACCCCCGTCGTGCGTCACTCTTCGATCATGCAGCGTGACGGGGTCTGTCGTCGATGGTATGCGGCTCGCTGTCGGTGGCGGGTCGTAGGGTCTGAGTCATGAGTACGAGCGAGCAGCCGCCCGCGGGGGCCAGGACACCCATGTCGTTGTCGCCCTCGCGGGCGAGCGACTTCATGCAGTGTCCCCTGCTGTACCGGTTCCGGGTGATCGACAGGCTGCCGGAGAAGCCGAGCGAGGCGGCGACGCGGGGCACGCTCGTCCACGCGGTGCTGGAGCGGCTCTTCGACGCTCCGGCGGTGGACCGGACGGCGCCGAGGGCGAAGGCGCTGATTCCCGGGCAGTGGGACCGGCTGCTGGAGTCGAAGCCGGAGCTGGGCGAGCTGTTCGCGGAGGACGCCGAGGGCGAGCGTCTCGCGCGCTGGCTGGGCGAGGCGGAGCGGCTGGTGGAGCGGTGGTTCACGCTGGAGGATCCGACCCGGCTGGAGCCGACGGAGCGTGAGCTGTTCGTGGAGACGGAGCTGGAGTCGGGGCTGCGGCTGCGCGGGGTGATCGACCGGATCGACGTGGCGCCGACGGGCGAGGTGCGGATCGTCGACTACAAGACGGGCAAGGCGCCTCGGCCCGAGTACAGCGAGGGCGCGCTGTTCCAGATGAAGTTCTACGCCCTGGTGATCTGGCGGCTGAAACTGGTCGTGCCGCGCCGGTTGCAGCTGGTGTACCTGGGCAGCGGTGACGTGCTGACGTACGACCCGGTGGAGGCCGATCTGCTGCGGGTGGAGCGGAAGCTGCTCGCCCTGTGGGAGGCGATCCGGCTGGCGACGGAGACGGGCGACTGGCGACCGCGTCCGACGAAGCTGTGCGGCTGGTGCGACCACCAGGCGGTGTGCCCGGAGTTCGGGGGCACTCCCCCGGTGTATCCGCTGGAGATCCGGCGGGAGATCGTTTCCGCGCGCCCGCCGGAGTCGGACGATTCGGGGCAGGGCAGAATGGGGCCGGTCCCACCCGCGCCGTGAAGGAGTTCCCGTGGCTATCCGCGTCCTGTTGGTCGACGACCAGCCGCTGCTGCGTACCGGTTTCCGGATGATTCTGGAGGCGGAGCAGGACATCGCGGTCGTCGGCGAGGCCGGGGACGGCCTGCAGGCTCTGGACCAGGTGCGGGCGCTGCAGCCCGACGTGGTGCTGATGGACATCCGGATGCCCCGGATGGACGGGGTCGAGGCGACGCGGCAGATCACGGGTCCGGGGCGGGACGGCCCGGCGAAGGTGCTGGTGCTGACGACCTTCGACCTGGACGAGTACGTGGTGGAGGCGCTGCGCGCGGGGGCCAGCGGCTTCCTGCTGAAGGACGCGCCGGCCAATGAGCTGGTGCAGGCGATCCGCGTGGTCGCGGCGGGTGAGGCGATGCTGGCCCCGTCGATCACCCGGCGTCTGCTCGACAAGTACTCGGCGCACCTGCCGTCGGGCGACGAGCAGGTGCCGGACACGCTCAACACGTTGACCGAGCGGGAGGTCGAGGTGCTGAAGCTGGTGGCGCGGGGCCTGTCGAACGCGGAGATCGCGGCGGATCTGTTCGTCAGCGAGACGACGGTGAAGACGCACGTGGGGCATGTGCTGACCAAGCTGGGGCTGCGTGACCGCGTGCAGGCCGCGGTGTACGCGTACGAGAGCGGTCTGGTGCGCCCCGGCGCGCAGTAGCCGAGCAGCGGGAGCGACGAAAGGGGCCCGGCACGCGAGACGCGTGCCGGGCCCCTTCGCGCGGCGCCACGGGACGGTGCACCGTGGCGCCGGGCTCCGCCGGTGGCCGGTCAGCCCTTCTTGATCTCCCAGAAGCGGAAGACCGTCGAGGCGTCGAGGGTCCACTCGAGGCCGTTGACGCCGTCCCGGGCGACGGCGTACTGCTTGCCCTGCCAGAGCGGGAGCAGGGGCAGTTCCTCGGCGACCAGGTCCTGGAGCCTGTTGAAGTCCTCGGTCGTGGCGGAGCGGTCCGCGGAGGCCGACGTCTTCGGCAGGAGGGTGCCGGTGATGGTGCGGTTGTCGTAGTTGTTGCCGAGGACGTTGCCCGGGCCGAAGAAGGGGGCGGTGAAGTTGTCGGGGTCGGGGTAGTCGGGGACCCAGCCCTTCACGTACACGCCGTACTTGCCGTCGGCGATGTCCTTCTCGTACTGGCCGAACTCGACGGACTTCACGTCGGCGTCGAACAGACCGCTGCTGTTGAGCTGCTCGGCTATCGCCTTGAGCTCCTGGTCGGTGGCGGGGCCGTAGCGGCTCGGCGTGGACCAGAGGGTGAGCTTCACCTTGCCGGTGATGCCCGCCTTGCGCAGCGCCTTCTTGGCCTTGGCGGCGTCGGGGCTGCCGTAGGTGTCGAAGAAGGCGGTGTTGTGGCCCGCGATGCCGGCCGGGACGATCGAGTACAGCGGCGTGGCCGTCGACTTGTGGACGTTCTGGACGAGCGCCTCGCGGTCGACGAGGTGGGCGATGGCCTGGCGTACGCCGAGCTTGCCGACGACCGGGTCCTTGACGTTGAAGACGAGGTGCTGGACCTCGGCGCTGGAGCCCTGGACGACCTCGACGCCTTGGTCCGCGGTGGTGGCGGACGCCTCCAGGGCGGCGATGTCCTCGGCGGACAGACCACGGTAGGCGACGTCGATGTCGTTGTCGGCGAGGGCCTTGGAGAGGGCCGCGCGGTCGCCGCCGTAGAGCTTGAGGGTGACACCGCTGTTCTCCGCCTTGGCGGCGCCCTGGTAGTCGCCGTTGACGGAGAAGACGGCCTCGGTGTCGCTGATCGAGTCCAGCTTGTACGGGCCGGAGCCGACGGCCTTGCCGTCGGTGCGCAGCGCGTCGGCGCTGTACTCGCGGTGGTCGACGATCGAGCCGGCGCCGGAGGCGATCTTGCTGGGGAAGGTGGCGTCGGGGGTCTTGAGCCGGAAGACGACGGTCAGGTCGTCCGGGGTCTCGATGGAGTCGATCGAGGACAGCAGCGGCGCCGGGCCGGCCGGGTCCGCGATCTTCAGCGCGCGGTCGAAGGAGAACTTGACGTCCTTCGAGGTCAGCGGGTTGCCGTTGGAGAACTTCAGGCCCTCGCGGAGGGTGCAGCGGTAGACCTTGCTGCCCCCTTCGAAGGTGCACTTCTCGGCCGCTTCCGGCTCGGGCTCGGTGTTGCCCTTGGGGAAGCTGAGCAGGGACTGGAAGACGTTGTTGAACAGCAGCCAGGAGCCGGGGTCGTAGCCGGCGGCGGGGTCGGTGGCCAGGACCTCGTCGGACATGCCGACGCGGACGTTGTCACCGGAGCTCGCGGCGCCGTCGCCCTGCTCGGTGCCGCAGCCGCTGAGCAGGGCGGCGGACAGCCCTGCGGCGAGGGGAGCCGTCAGCCACTTGTTGTGCTTCACAGAACGTGCCTCTTGATCTCTTGCCAGACCGGCGCGCGCCCGTGCGCGGCCGGTGTTACCGAGCTGGTTGCGGGGTCAGGCGGTGCCGCGGCCGAGCTCCCAGAGGAGCAGGTCCGAGGAGGTGTTCAGCGCCCATTCGACGCCGGTCAGGTCGTCGCGCGCGGCGACGTACTGCTTGCCCTGCCAGAGCGGCAGGACGGGAACGTCCTTGGCGACGATCTTCTGGATCTGACCGAAGACGGAGCTTGCGGCGTTGCGGTCGGCCGAGCGGCGCGACTGCGGGATCAACTGGTCGCGGACGGACGCGTTGACGTAGGGGGTGTTGAGGAAGTTGTCGGCGTCGAGGAAGGGGGCGACGTAGTTGTCCGGGTCGGGGAAGTCGGGGAACCAGCCGAGACCGTAGACCGCGTAGTCGCCGCGCTTCTGCGCGGGCCGGAAGGTGGACCACTCGGCGCCCTGGACGGTGACGTCGAAGAGGCCGGTGGCGTTGAGCTGGTCGCGCAGCGCCTCGAACTCCTTCTTGGTGCCGGAGCCGTAGTGATCGGTCGTGTAGTGGAGGGTGACCTTGACCGGCTTCGTGATGCCGGCCTTGCTCAGGATGCCCGTGGCCTTCTTGGTGCTGGGCTCCCCGTAGCTGTCGAAGAAGGCGGTGGAGTGGCCGGTGACGCTGGAGGGGATCAGCGAGTAGAGCGGCTGGGCGGTGGTGCCGTAGACCGTGTCGATGAGCTCGCCGCGGTCGATGACGGCGGCCATGGCCTGCCGGACGGCCTTGTCCTTGACGGAGGGGTCGGCGGTGTTGAAGGCGAGGTAGCGGATCTCCAGGCCGGGGACCTCGGTGAGGTCGATGCCCTCCTTGGGCTTCTCGGTGAGGTCCCTGACCTGGTCGAGCGACATGGAGCGGGTCATCATGTCGATGTCGCGGCTCTCGAGGGCCTTGCCCATGCTGTCCGCGTCGGCGAAGGAGCGCAGTTCGACCTTGTCGTTGCGCAGGGTGATGTCGCCCTTGTAGTTCGGGTTCTTGGTGAAGACGGCCTTGACGATCTTCTCGCCGTCGAGCTCCGTCTTCATGGTGTACGGGCCGGAGCCGTCGACCTCGAAGCCCGGGCGGAGCTTCTTGGCGTCGTACTTGTCCTTGCTGAGGATGCCGGCGACCGGGGTGGAGAGCTTGTACGGGAAGGTGGCGTCGGGCGTCTTCAGGTGGAAGACGATCTCCCGGTCGCCGTTGGTCTCGACGGTGTCGATGTTGGCCAGGAGGGCGGCCGTGCCGTTGTCGGACTTGATCGTCAGCACGCGTTCGACGGAGAACTTCACGTCGGCGGCGGTGACGGGGGTGCCGTCCGCGAAGGTCAGCCCCTCGCGCAGCGTGCAGCGGTAGCTCTCGCTGAGGCGGTCGCTGAAGCGGCAGCTCTCGGCGGCCTCGGGAACGGGCTCACCGCCGCCGCGGGGGACGTGCATCAGGGTCTGGACGGTCTGCCGCAGGATGTTCCAGGCGCCGGTGTCGTAGGCGAAGGCCGGGTCGAGGGGCGCGGGGGCCTCGGCGGTGGCGAGGAACTGGTCCGTGGTTCCGACGACGATGGCTCCGGACTCGTCCGAACCGCCGCAGGCGACGAGCAGCGGGGCGAGCAGACCGGCGACGGCCGGCAGTGCCAAGGTCTTGCGGTTCATCCTGGACGTTCTCCTCATCCGGCACTGGGTACAGCGGTTACGGACACTCCGCCGCTGCGCCCTTTGGGGGCGGGGATCGGGCCGGGATTGGTATGCGATCGGTCCTGTGCTCGCGGCGACTTGGGTGGGTCACCGGGGCACCCGGAAGCGCGGCGAAGTACTCGCGAAAGATTAGTGGCCGAGGCCCTATTGCCAGGACCGCGGGCGGTGTGGGACGGATGCGCATGGTGATCATGAATGCGGTGGGCTCGATAGTCATGCGGGGGCATGATTCGCCTGGGAGTGTGCGAATCGGGACACAGGGGAAGGCCGGAATCACCGCGTTCCGGACACGTGACGCAGGACGGCCACCCGTCGACCGGCACGCTGGGTGACCAAGGTCACGTGCGTCCCTTTTCGGCGGGTGGCCGATTCATTTCGAGAGCGCGGTCACGGAAAATGCACGTCCGGACGCCCTCTGTTTCCGTGCCGGGTCTTCGAGGAGAAATACCCGGGCAGGCTCAGGAAAAGCTCAAGGCTTTCACCGGCTCGCGATGAGCGTGCGCAGGAAGGGCACGTTCACATCCTCCAGGGAGCGGACCACGACCCGGCCCGCGGAGGGGGCGATGGGTGCGACGGAGGGCACCGCGACCACCCGGCAGCCGGCGGCCTCGGCCGCGGCCACGCCGGTCGCGGTGTCCTCGATGACCGCGCACAGCGCCGGTTCGGCACCGACCCCGCTCGCGGCCGTCAGATACGGCTCGGGGTGCGGCTTGGTGCGCAGCACCTCGTCGCCGGCGACGGTGAGGGTGAAGCGGTCGCGGCCCAGGGAGGCGAGGATCCGGTCGATGATGCGCCGGTGCGAGGCGGAGACCAGGGCGGTCGGGATGTTGTGCTGGGCCAGCTCCGCCAGCAGCCGTTCGGCGCCCGGCATCATCGGCACGCCCCGGCCGATGCGCTGCTCGAACTTCTCGTTGAGCAGGACGGTCAGCTCGGGGACGGTGATGTCGGCGCCGGTGGCGTCGATCAGATAGCCCGCGCTGCGGGTCATGGGGCCGCCGACGACGATGTCGCGCCATGCCTCGTCCAGTCGGTGCCCGAGGTCGGCGAAGACCTCCACCTCGGCGTCCCACCAGAACCCCTCGGTGTCGACGAGGGTGCCGTCCATGTCGAGGAAGACCGCCTGCAGGGCGGAGCTCCCGTTGGTACGGAACAAGGACGCGGGGACCGTACTGGTCATCCGGCACACCTCCATGGAGGGACGAGAAGGCCGGCCCCCCTCCCCGGTACGGGGAGGGTGACCGGCCTGCACTGGACCGACCAGTGTACGTCTCGATCACCGAGAACGCAGGGAGAAACGCGCTGACGTGCGCCGAACGGTGTCAGCGGGCGTTGAAGTACTTCGCCTCGGGGTGGTGGATGACGATCGCGTCGGTGGACTGCTCGGGGTGGAGCTGGAACTCCTCCGACAGCTCGACCCCGATCCGCTCGGGCCGCAGCAGCTCGGCGATCTTCGCCCGGTCCTCCAGGTCGGGGCAGGCCCCGTAGCCGAGCGAGAACCGCGCGCCGCGGTACTTGAGCGCGAACATGTCCTCGACATCGGCCGGGTCCTCGCCCGCGAAGCCCAGCTCGGCGCGGACCCGGGCGTGCCAGTACTCGGCGAGGGCCTCGGCCAGCTGGACGGAGAGGCCGTGCAGCTCCAGGTAGTCGCGGTAGGAGTCGGACTCGAAGAGCTTGGCGGTGGCCTCGCCGATCCGGGAGCCCACGGTGACGACCTGGAGGCCGACGACGTCGGTCTCGCCCGACTCCTCCGGGCGGAAGAAGTCCGCGAGGCACAGACGGCGGCCACGGCGCTGACGCGGGAAGGTGAAGCGGGTCCGCTCGTTGCCCTGCTCGTCGAGGATGATCAGGTCCTCGCCCTTGGAGACGCACGGGAAGTAGCCGTGGACGACGGCCGCCTCCAGCAGGTTCTCCGTGTGGAGGCGCTCCAGCCAGCCGCGCAGCCGGGGCCTGCCCTCGGTCTCCACCAGCTCCTCGTACGACGGTCCGTCGCCGGCGCGGTTCTGCTTCAGGCCCCACTGCCCCTTGAACAGGGCGCCTTCGTCGAGCCAGCTCGCGTACTCCTTGAGCTGGATGCCCTTGACGACGCGGGTGCCCCAGAACGGCGGGGTGGGCACCGGGTTGTCCGTGGCGACGTCCGAACGGCCGCCCGGCTCCGGCTCCTCGACCTGCAGGGGGCCGGCGCCCTTGGCGACCCGGCGCTGCTTGAGCTCGGGCAGGGCCGCCCCGGGCACACCTCGCTTGACCGCGATGAGGGCGTCCATCAGCCGCAGGCCCTCGAAGGCGTCCCGGGCGTAGCGGACCTCGCCCTGGTAGATCTCGTGGAGGTCCTGCTCGACGTACGCCCGGGTGAGGGCGGCGCCGCCCAGGATGACCGGGAAGTCGGCGGCCAGGCCGCGCTGGTTCAGCTCCTCCAGGTTCTCCTTCATGATCACCGTGGACTTGACCAGCAGGCCGGACATGCCGATGACGTCGGCGCGGTGTTCTTCGGCGGCGTCCAGGATGGCGGAGACCGGCTGCTTGATGCCGAGGTTCACGACGTTGTAGCCGTTGTTGGACAGGATGATGTCGACGAGGTTCTTGCCGATGTCGTGGACGTCGCCCCGGACGGTCGCGAGCACGATCGTGCCCTTGCCCTCCGCGTCCGACTTCTCCATGTGCGGTTCGAGGTACGCCACGGCCGTCTTCATGACCTCGGCCGACTGGAGCACGAACGGCAGCTGCATCTGGCCGGAGCCGAAGAGCTCGCCGACGACCTTCATGCCGTCGAGCAGCGTCTCGTTGACGATGTCGAGGGCCGGGCGCTCCTGCAGGGCCTCGGAGAGGTCGGCCTCCAGGCCGTTCTTCTCGCCGTCGATGATGCGGCGCTTGAGGCGCTCCTCCAGCGGCAGGGCGAGGAGCTCCTCGGTCTTGCCGGCCTTCATGGACTTGGTCGTGGCGCCCTCGAAGAGGGCCATCAGCTTCTGCAGCGGGTCGTAGGCCGGCTCGTCGCCCTGCTGGGGGCGGCGCCGGTCGTAGATCAGGTCGAGGGCGGTGGTGACCTGCTCCTCGTCGAAGCGGGCGATCGGAAGGATCTTGGACGCGTGCACGATGGCCGAGTCCAAGCCGGCCTTGACGCACTCGTCGAGGAAGACGGAGTTGAGCAGGATGCGGGCGGCCGGGTTGAGGCCGAAGGAGATGTTGGACAGGCCGAGCGTGGTCTGGACGTCCGGGCGGCGCCGCTTGAGCTCGCGGATGGCCTCGATGGTGGCGATGCCGTCCTTCCGGGACTCCTCCTGCCCGGTGCAGATGGTGAAGGTGAGGGTGTCGATGAGGATGTCCGACTCGTGGATGCCCCAGTTGCCGGTCAGGTCCTCGATCAGCCGTTCGGCGATGGCGACCTTGTTCTCGACGGTGCGGGCCTGGCCCTCCTCGTCGATGGTCAGCGCGATGAGCGCGGCGCCGTGCTCCTGGGCCAGCCGGGTGACCTTGGCGAAGCGGGAGTCGGGTCCGTCGCCGTCCTCGTAGTTGACGGAGTTGATGACGGCGCGGCCGCCGAGCTTCTCCAGACCCGCCCGGATGACGTCGACCTCGGTGGAGTCGAGGACGATCGGCAGGGTGGAGGCGGTGGCGAAGCGGCCGGCCAGCTCCTCCATGTCGGCGACGCCGTCCCGGCCGACGTAATCGACGCAGAGGTCGAGCATGTGCGCGCCCTCGCGGATCTGGTCGCGCGCCATCTCCACGCAGTCGTCCCACCGGCCGTCGAGCATGGCCTCACGGAACTTCTTGGAGCCGTTGGCGTTGGTGCGCTCGCCGATCGCCATGTAGGAGGTGTCCTGGCGGAACGGGACCGTCTGGTAGAGCGAGGCGGCGCCGGGCTCGGGGCGCGGGTCGCGGACGGTGGGGGTGAGGTCGCGGACCCGCTCGACGACCTGGCGCAGGTGCTCCGGGGTCGTACCGCAGCAGCCGCCGATCAGGGAGAGGCCGTACTCGCGGACGAAGGTCTCCTGCGCGTCGGCCAGCTCGGCCGGGGTCAGCGGGTAGTGCGCGCCGTTCTTGCCGAGGACGGGCAGGCCGGCGTTGGGCATGCAGGACAGCGGGATGCGGGAGTGCCTGGCGAGGTAGCGCAGGTGCTCGCTCATCTCGGCGGGGCCGGTGGCGCAGTTCAGGCCGATCATGTCGATGCCGAGGGGCTCGAGCGCGGTCAGCGCGGCGCCGATCTCGGAGCCGAGCAGCATGGTGCCGGTGGTCTCGACGGTGACGGAGACGATCAGCGGCACGTCGATGCCGAGGGTGTCCAGCGCGCGGCGGGCGCCGATGACGGACGCCTTGGTCTGCAGCAGGTCCTGGGTGGTCTCGACGAGGAGCGCGTCGGCGCCGCCGGCGATGAGGCCCTCGGCGTTCTGCTGGTAGGCGTCGCGCAGGGCGGTGTACGGGGCGTGGCCGAGGGTCGGCAGCTTGGTGCCGGGGCCCATGGAGCCGAGGACCCAGCGCTGCTGTCCGGTGGACGCGGTGAACTCGTCGGCGACCTCGCGGGCGATCCGGGCGCCGGACTCGGAGAGCTCGTGCACCCGCTCGGGGATGTCGTACTCGCCGAGTGCGGCGAGGTTGGCGCCGAAGGTGTTGGTCTCGACGCAGTCGACGCCCGAGGCGAAGTACTCCTGGTGCACGGAGCGGACGATGTCCGGCCGGGTCACGTTGAGGATCTCGTTGCAGCCTTCCAGGTTCTGGAAGTCCTCGAGACTGGGGTCCTGTGCCTGGAGCATGGTGCCCATGGCTCCGTCGGCCACCACCACTCGGGTCGCGAGTGCCTCGCGGAGGGTTGCGGCACGGGTCCGGCTGTCGGCGGAAGGGGTTGGCGACGAGGCCATGGATGAGCTCCCTGGAGTGCGACGGCTGTCGGCTTTGCGCCCTCGGTGGAGGGTGCACGGGGCCAGACTAACCGTGCACACGCCGGGGTGGACATCGCGTCCCACGTGCCGGACGGCATCCTTATGTCCGGGGACTCCCGGTCACACCCGTTCATGAACGACACTGTCTGGGTAACTGATGGTCGACATCGACCGATAGTGTTCAGCATTGTCGAACAGCATGATCCACGGGATCCTGTCCGTAAGATCCACGGGACCGCCGGGATCGCGGGACCGCCGGATGTGGGACAGGGAGAAGGGCCGGGCGATGGCGAAGAACATCCAGTCGCTTGAACGGGCGGCGGCGATGCTGCGACTGCTCGCGGGCGGCGAGCGCCGGCTCGGCCTGTCCGACATCGCCTCCTCGCTCGGCCTGGCCAAGGGCACGGCGCACGGCATCCTGCGCACGCTGCAGGCCGAGGGCTTCGTGGAGCAGGACGCCCCCTCCGGCCGCTACCAGCTGGGCGCCGAGCTGCTGCGCCTGGGCAACAGCTATCTGGACGTGCACGAGCTGCGCGCCCGGGCACTGGTCTGGACGGACGACCTGGCGCGCTCCAGCGGCGAGAGCGTCCATCTGGGCGTCCTGCACCAGCAGGGCGTGCTGATCGTGCACCACGTCTTCCGGCCGGACGACAGCCGCCAGGTCCTGGAGGTGGGCGCGATGCAGCCGCTGCACTCCACGGCGCTGGGCAAGGTGCTCTCGGCCTACGACCCGGTGGCGCACAGCGAGGTGCTGGAGGTTCCGCGCGAGGGCTTCACGCCCCGCACGGTCACGGACCTCCAGGAGTTCGAGTCCCTGCTCGACATGACCCGCGCGAAGGGCTGGGCCGCCGACGTGGAGGAGACCTGGGAGGGCGTGGCCTCGGTCGCGGCCCCGATCCACGACCGGCGCAGGATGCCGGTGGGCGCGGTGGCGATCACCGGAGCCGTGGAACGGGTCTGCGACGACGGCGAGCTGCGCTCCGAGCTGGTCGCGGCGGTACGGGACTGCGCCCGCGCGGTCTCCCGCGATCTCGGCGCGGGCCGCTTCTGACGCCTCGCGCGGAGCGCCCTCCCGGGCGCCCCAGCCCACCCCACGGGGCTCCGCCCCGCATGGACGACCGGCCCGGCGCCTGATGGCGGCCGGGCCGTCGCGTGTCCGCGCCCACCGCCGCGCAACCCGTCGGTAACGATCGGGGCATGCGGGAAGCCTCCGGTCACCGAACCCTTGACGGGCTGTTGACGAGAGGGCAAAACTTCCGTTCATCGGTCGGCATTGCCGAACACCTACCGGCAATACGCGCTAGAGTGTGGCAGTGCCAAGGGCCGGCAACGCCCTCACGTGAGGGCGCGGACCACCGGAGGGACCCGGGGTTCGCCTTCCCCTGGACGAAGGACAAAGGAGTCGCGGGTGTCCAGCTCCGACATCTTCATCGGCGAGATCATTGGTACCGCCGTACTCATTCTGCTCGGCGGCGGCGTCGTCGCCGCCGTGGTGCTCAAGCGCTCGAAGGCCCAGAACGCCGGATGGCTCGCCATCACGTTCGGCTGGGGCTTCGCGGTCATGACTGCCGTGTACATGACGGGTACCCTCTCGGGCGCCCACCTGAACCCGGCCGTCACCGTCGGCATCGCCCTCAAGGACGGCGACTGGAGCAACGTTCCGGTCTACTTCGCGGGCCAGATGCTCGGCGCCATGCTCGGCGCCTTCCTGGTCTGGGTCGCGTACTACGGACAGTTCCAGGCCCACCTCACGGACCAGGAGATCATCTCCTCGCCGCACGAGGAGGGCATGGTCGACCAGACGTCCGCCCCCAAGGCCGGCCCGGTGCTCGGTGTCTTCTCCACCGGACCCGAGGTCCGCGTGGTCTGGCAGAACCTGGCCACCGAGATCATCGGCACGGTCGTGCTGGTCCTCGCGGTGCTGACCCAGGGCCTCAACGACAGCGGCAAGGGCCTCGGCGTCATCGGCGCCCTGATCACCGCGTTCGTCGTCGTCGGCATCGGCCTCTCGCTCGGCGGCCCGACCGGATACGCCATCAACCCGGCCCGTGACCTCGGCCCGCGCATCGTGCACGCCCTGCTGCCGCTGCCGAACAAGGGCGGCTCCGACTGGGGCTACGCATGGATCCCGGTCGTCGGCCCCCTGGTGGGTGGCGCCATCGCCGCGGGTATCTACAACATCGCGTTCGCCTGAGCCGTCCTTCCACCCAGACCTCCTTGGAGCACACCGTGACCGACGCACACACCGCCGGCCCGTTCATCGCCGCCATCGACCAGGGCACCACCTCCTCCCGCTGCATCGTCTTCGACAAGGACGGCCGGATCGTCGCCGTCGACCAGAAGGAGCACGAGCAGATCTTCCCGAAGCCGGGCTGGGTCGAGCACGACGCCGCCGAGATCTGGGCCAACGTCCAGGAGGTCGTGGCGGGCGCCATCGACAAGGCCGGCATCACCTCCGCCGACGTCAAGGCGATCGGCATCACCAACCAGCGCGAGACGACGCTGCTCTGGGACAAGAACACCGGTGAGCCCGTCCACAACGCCCTCGTCTGGCAGGACACCCGCACCGACGCCCTCTGCAAGGAGCTCGGCCGCAACGTCGGACAGGACCGCTTCCGCCGCGAGACCGGTCTTCCGCTCGCCTCGTACTTCTCCGGCCCGAAGGTCCGCTGGCTGCTCGACAACGTCGAGGGCCTGCGCGAACGCGCCGAGCGCGGCGACATCCTCTTCGGCACCATGGACTCCTGGGTCATCTGGAACCTCACCGGCGGTGTCGAGGGCGGCCACCACGTCACCGACGTCACCAACGCCTCGCGCACCATGCTGATGAACCTGCACACCATGGGCTGGGACGACAAGATCCTGCAGTCCATGGAGATCCCGGCGGAGGTGCTGCCGGAGATCCGCTCCTCCGCCGAGGTGTACGGCACCGTCAAGGGCGGCGTCCTGGACGGCGTCCCGGTCGCCTCCGCGCTCGGCGACCAGCAGGCCGCCCTGTTCGGCCAGACGTGTTTCGCCGAGGGCGAGGCCAAGTCCACGTACGGCACCGGCACCTTCATGCTGATGAACACCGGCGACAAGATCATCAACTCCTACAGCGGCCTGCTGACCACGGTCGGCTACCAGATCGGCGACCAGAAGCCGGTCTACGCCCTGGAGGGCTCGATCGCCGTCACCGGTTCGCTGGTGCAGTGGATGCGCGACCAGATGGGCCTGATCAAGTCCGCCGCCGAGATCGAGACCCTCGCGTCCTCGGTCGAGGACAACGGCGGCGCCTACTTCGTGCCCGCCTTCTCCGGCCTGTTCGCCCCGTACTGGCGCTCCGACGCCCGCGGTGTGATCGCCGGCCTCACCCGGTACGTCACCAAGGCGCACATCGCCCGTGCCGTCCTGGAGGCCACCGCCTGGCAGACCCGTGAGATCACCGACGCCATGACGAAGGACTCCGGCGTCGAGCTGTCCGCGCTCAAGGTCGACGGCGGCATGACCTCCAACAACCTGCTGATGCAGACCCTCTCGGACTTCCTCGACGCGCCGGTCGTGCGCCCGATGGTCGCCGAGACCACCTGCCTCGGTGCCGCCTACGCCGCCGGCCTGGCCGTCGGCTTCTGGCCGGACACCGACGCCCTGCGGGCCAACTGGCGCCGCGCGGCGGAATGGACCCCTCGCATGGACGCCGACAAGCGTGACAGCGAGTACAAGAGCTGGCTCAAGGCCGTCGAGCGGACCATGGGCTGGATCGAGGACGAGGAGTAGATCGACATGACCACCCTGCAGAGCGTCCCTGCCCTGGGGACGCGACCGGCCGCCGGCTCCCTGCCGAGCCGCGCCGAGACCCGGGAGCAGCTTTCCAAGGCGACGTACGACCTCCTGGTCATCGGCGGCGGCATCCTGGGCATCTCCACCGCCTGGCACGCCGCGCAGTCGGGCCTGCGGGTGGCCCTGGTGGACGCCGGCGACTTCGCCGGCGCCACCTCCTCCGCCTCCTCCAAGCTCCTCCACGGCGGTCTGCGCTACCTGCAGACCGGCGCGGTGAAGCTGGTGGCGGAGAATCACTTCGAGCGGCGTGCGGTCTCGCGTCAGGTGGCACCGCACCTCGCCAACCCCCTCACCTTCTACCTGCCCGTCTACAAGGGCGGCCCGCACGGGGCGGCCAAGCTCGGCGCCGGTGTCTTCGCCTACTCCGCCCTGTCGGCGTTCGGTGACGGCGTCGGCCACCTGCTCAGCCCGGCGAAGGCCGCGCAGGACGTGCCGGAGCTGCGGACGGACAACCTGAAGGCCGTGGCCGTCTACGGCGACGACCAGATGAACGACGCCCGCATGGCGCTGATGACGGTCCGCGCGGCCGTCGACGCCGGAGCCACGGTGCTCAACCACGCCGAGGTCACCGGGCTGCGCTTCACCCGCGGCCGGGTCACGGGCGCGGAGCTGAAGGACCGCACCAGCGGCGACGAGTTCGGCGTCTCGGCCCGCCTGGTGCTGAACGCGACCGGCCCCTGGGTCGACCACCTGCGGAGGATGGAGGACCCGAACGCGGCCCCCTCCATCCGGCTCTCCAAGGGCGCGCACCTGGTCCTGAAGCGGACCTCGCCGTGGAAGGCCGCGCTCGCCACCCCGATAGACAAGTACCGCATCACCTTCGCCCTCCCCTGGGAGGACATGCTGCTGCTCGGCACGACCGACGAGGAGTACGAGGGCGACCCCGGCCAGGTCGAGGTCACCGAGAAGGACACCGCCCAGATCCTGGACGAGGCCGCCTTCTCCATCCGCGACCAGCAGCTGTCCCGCGATCTGATCACCTACGCCTTCGCGGGTCTGCGGGTGCTCCCGGGCGGTCCCGGCGACACCTCCAAGGCCAAACGCGAGACGGTCGTCACCGAGGGCCGCGGCGGGATGCTCTCGGTGGCCGGCGGCAAGTGGACGACCTTCCGTCACATCGGCCGTACGGTGATGAAGAAGCTGGAGTCCCTGCCGGGGCACCCGCTGGGCGAGGACTACGAGTCCGTGTCGACGCTGCCGAAGCGGCTGCCCCTGCCCGGCATCGCCAACCCGAACGCGGTCGCGCACCGGCTGCTCGTCGACGGACCGGCCCCCGGCCCCCGGATGGCCGCCGACACCGCCAAGCACCTGGCGACGCACTACGGTTCGCTCTCCTTCGACATCGCCCGGATGGCGAACGAGAACCCCGAGCTCGGCGAGCGCATCCACCCGGACGCCCCGGAGATCTGGGCGCAGGTCGCCTACGCCCGTGACCACGAGTGGGCCGAGACGGCGGACGACGTGCTGCGCCGCCGCACCACGCTGACGATCCGCGGCCTGGCGACGGACGAGGTCCGCGGCAAGGTCGAGGACATGCTCCGCACGTAGCACGCCCGGTCAGGGGCGGTCTCCGTCGGAGGCCGCCCCTGACGCGTGCCCGGAACCGTGCCATACGGCGGCCACACCGCCGCAACACCCGGCCGGAAGAGTTGCCGGCATGAAGTTTCAGGTGCTCTCCATCATCGGCCACGCCCCGCATCCCCTCACCGGCGAACTCCCCTCCGCCGCCGACCGGTTGGAGGAGGTCCTCGCGGTCGGCGAGGCCGCCGAGCGGATCGGCTTCGACGCCTACGCGCTCGGCGAGAGGCACGCGGGAGCGTTCCTCTCCTCCGCCCCCGCGGTGCTGCTCGGCGCGCTGGCCGCCCGTACCTCCCGCATCAGGCTGCTGACCGGGGTCACGGTCGTCGCGATCCTCGACCCGGTCAGGGTCGCCGAGGACTACGCCACGCTCGACCAGATCTCCCGGGGCCGGATCGAGCTGGTCGTCGGCAAGGGCGCGGAGGCCGGCCACTTCGACCTCTTCGGCCTGGACGAGGAGCGGCAGTGGGACCTGCAGCGGGAGAAGTACGAGCTGCTGCGCCGGCTGTGGAGCGAGGAGGGCGTGGACTGGGAGGGCGAGTTCCGGTCCCCGCTCAAGGGCGTGACCACGGTCCCCCGGCCGTACGCGGGACCCCCGCGCGTCTGGCACGGCTCGGCCACCAGTCTCAACTCCCCCGAACTCGCGGCCCGGCACGGCGATCCGCTGTTCACGGCCAACGCGATCCAGCCACGTGAGGCGTACGCGAAGCTGATCGCGCACTACCGCGAGAGGTTCGAGGAGTACGGTCACGATCCCGCCCACGCGCGCGTGGCGGCGGGTTCGGGCGGTCTGCTGATCGCCGACACGGCCGAGCGGGCCGTGTCGCGGTACAAGGAGCTGTACGAGGCGCGGGTGCGGCAGAACTTCAGGCCGCATCTGGAGGGGAAGGCGGGCTACAACACCCCGTTCCGGACGATCGAGGACGCGATCGCGGAGGGTCCGCAGCTGATCGGATCGCCGCAGCAGATCATCGACAAGATCCTCGGCTGGCATCAGGTCTACGGCCATGACCTGCAGTCGGTCACGGTCGACGGCTTCGGCCTCTCGGCCGCCGAGCAGATCGAGACGCTGGCGCGGTTCGCCGAGGAGATCGCGCCGGTGGTCCGCGCGGAGGCGCCGAGCACGCTCTGGGAGCCCTGAGCCGGGCCGTGTGCCGTGCCGGGTTCGTGGGTAGTCGATCAAGGCCGCTTCGGCTCCCGGTGGTGCACGAGGGCTGCGGACGGACCGTGGGAAAGCCGTAAGGTTGGTCCGTACGACAGGAACTTCGAAAAGGAGGCACTGGGTGATCGAGCTCGAGGGGGTTCCCGAGCTGATCGACCCGGTCATGGTGGCCGCGTTCGAGGGCTGGAACGACGCCGGTGACGCAGCCTCCACCGCGGTCGCCCATCTGGACCGGGAGTGGAAGGGCGAGGTGTTCGCGGCGCTCGACGCCGAGGACTACTACGACTTCCAGGTCAACCGGCCCACGGTGTGGCTGGACGGCGGCGTCCGGAAGATCACCTGGCCGACGACGAGACTGTCCGTGGTCCGGGTCGGCGGCGACAAGCCGCGCGACCTGGTTCTGGTGCGCGGGATCGAGCCGTCGATGCGCTGGCGCTCGTTCTGCAACGAGATCCTGGGCTTCGCCCATGAGCTGGGCGTGGAGATGGTGGTGATCCTGGGCGCGCTGCTCGGCGACACCCCGCACACGCGCCCCGTGCCGGTCAGCGGGGTCACGTCCGACCCGGATCTGGCGCGCACGATGGACCTGGAGGAGACCCGCTACGAAGGCCCCACGGGCATCGTCGGCATCCTTCAGGAGGCATGCACGCACGCGGGTGTGCCCGCGGTGAGCCTCTGGGCCGCGGTGCCGCACTACGTGTCGCAGCCGCCCAACCCCAAGGCGACACTGGCGCTGCTGAACCGTCTCGAGGATCTGATCGACATGCGGATCCCGCTGGGCGAGCTGCCCGAGGACGCCCGGGCGTGGCAGCTGGGGGTGGACCAACTGGCCTCCGAGGACAGCGAGGTGGCGGAGTACGTCCAGACGCTGGAGGAGGCACGGGACACCGCGGAGCTGCCGGAGGCGTCGGGCGAGGCGATCGCCCGGGAGTTCGAGCGGTACCTGCGGCGCAGGGACGGCGGGCCGGGCCCTGGCCCTGGTCTCGCGACGGACGGCGGCGACACCTCGTATCTGAGGGACCCCGGCAGCGGCCGGACCCGGCCGCCGAAGCCGGAGCGTCCGGGGCCGGAATCGGCACCCGAGAGTTCCGGGCCGGACACACCGTCGGAGGGCTCCGAGGGCGAGAGTCCCGAAGGATCCGACGGCGACGCCGAGCAGTGAGCCGTACGAGAGGGGGGGGGGCCCCGGGCGGGGCGGGCCCCCCCCCCCCCCCCCCCCCCCCCCGAGCTCCCCGTCGGGGAGAGCGCCGCCGACGACCCCCCGGGACGAGACGACACAAGGGC